>NZ_JBAQPS010000103.1:0-4642 GCF_049305995.1 Sulfuricurvum sp. | reverse complement strand
AAGGAAAGCTCCTTATTATTACTCGCCCGCAAAATATTGCTTTTCCATTGTTTAAAGCTGCAAAAGAAGCATTTGCTCAAAATCAACCGCCCCATACAATTTTTGAATTACAGCTTAAAGCTTGTGGATTCAAAGTCATAACAACTTTACGGGAACATCCCTTTACCCTATCAAAAGAGATTTGGTATGAAATGCTACGTCATCGTTTTATGTCAGATCTTGGGGTATTTAGCGATGAAGAAATCGAAGCCGGAATTCGTGAACTTGAAATCATCTATCCCGAAAAAACTATCGACATCATCGACAATCTTATCTTTATTACGGCGGTCAAATCCCATTCTTACTAATGGAGTTATGATAACGGTAAACAGATTTTAAAACATGCACCTACTGGGGTATTATAGACACTCAGTGATCCTTTTGCATGTTTTTCAACAATTATTTTCGACATATAAAGACCGATTCCTGTTCCATTTTTTTCTATTTTTGTACTAAAATAAGGATCGAAAATTTGGTTCAAAATCTCCCCTGGTATCCCGCCACCATTATCTTCTATCTCAAAACAACTCATATTCTCTTCATAAAACGTTCGTATCCATATTGTCGGTTCAGCAATTAAATTATCCGTTAATATATCTTCTGAATTTTTAATAAAATTCAGGATAACTTGCTTCATTTCACGCGAATAGGTTTCAAAAGCATCTTTATAATCAAAAGCAATTTCTACTTTAATCGATTTACTGATCAAAATCGGTTGCATTATCGTCATACTCCCTTGAACCAATTCTTGCCATGTTGTTAATTCTTTTATTTTATCTTTTTTGAAAAAATTTCTAAAATCATTGATCGTATTAGAGAGTTCCAACGCTAAATCACTCACTAAATCAAGCTTCTCGGTAAAATGGTTCTTTTCATATTGATCCATCATCGTTTCAAAACTTAATAATCCAGAAATAGCAGAGATAGAAGCAAGCGGTTGGCGCCATTGATGGGCAATCATATTAATCATCTCCCCCATCGCCGCATGACGTGACTGCATCATCATCAAATCATCTTTATGTTTGAGCTCAGTTACATCCATTGCAGAAGAAATAAGCGCTTTTTGTCCATCGATTATCCCAAACGGTGCCGAACTAAACTGCCAAGTGATTTTCGCACCCGATTTACTATAAAATGTAAATTCACCCTCATCGACTTTTTCTGTAATCGTAAAAAGATAACGGATATGGGCTTTGATATCCGCATGATTTTCCTCTCGGTAAACTTTATCAATCCAAATATCCGTGGTCGGTGTCTCTTCATACGTATAACCACAGATAGTTGACCAAGTTTGATTCATTTTTACAATTCTGCCATCTTCGCTATGGACAATAATAGGATTGGGAGCAGTATTGATCATATTTTCTAATTCATCATTAAGCGCTCTAATTTCAGCAGTCATTTTACGTGCTATATATTTTGCTTGTTGTACGGTTTGAGAAAAAGAAAGAAATATCAATAATACCAAAAAAGATATAGGCAAACCTGCCAATATCACCAATCGAGGCTGATCCATATTTATGGTCGTGTTAAAAGAAGGAAGGGTTTGAAAAACGGCTGTCCATGTGCGTCCATATAGTACTATCGGAACCGATACGATATAAAGCGGTTTGTCCTGTATAAAGGGCTGACTCTCATACAAAAGATTTGTATCACTAATCTGTGTGCCGTCATAAATACTTACTGCTATATTTGGATTATTTTTATTCAATATTTCACGCATCAAATCGTTTGCACGAAAAGGGGCATATATAAAACCTTTCAGACGTTCATGCTTCTCTCTCAATGTCAAAAAAGTACTTTTTTCAGTATAAAGAGGAGTATACATTAAAAATCCGGCTTGAACATCGATATCAGTTTCTTGAACCAATGTTACCTTACCTGATAAAGCGGTATTGCCGCTATCACGAGCATGTATCATTGCTTGTTGCCGAGTAAGATTCGTAAACATATCGTATCCAATAGCACGCTTATTCTTCTCATCCAACGGTGCAAGATAAATAATAGAATGATATTCTTTACGCTGTCCAAAAGGTTTAATCGTATAGTTACTATCTTGTTGTCTGTGCATTTTGGCAATATGGCTTGAAAGATTCTCAGGAGTAATCACTATTGAATATCCAATACCTTGGAAACCGGGATAATGTTCTTCAATTTTTAATCTTCGAATGTAGTTTTCCCACTTTGATTGATCAATCATCTCAACCGTATTTAGTAATGCAGCACCGCTTTGCAATGTATGTTCATAAGCCTGCATACGATTGTTAATTTTATCAACGGTATCACGTACCGATACGTCAAATCTATTTTTAGCTTCATTTAAAACTTTTTTTTGAGCATTAGACCATAATAAAAACGTAATTCCTAATGCGATTATAAATGCAAACCAAGCAATTGCTACCGATCGAGACATTCCCATAAAAATACGATATATGACTCTCTTATAGCGCTTTAAATTCACGTATAAGCTCCATTTGCCGATTAGCAATATAATTTCGTACTTTCTCCTTATCTACCGGACTCAATGCGAATAGATAAACCACATTAAAAGATTTAGCAAACGTATCGATACGATGCACTTTACCCTGAATTATCAGGAGTAATGGAGCATGATCTGTCTCAAAAATCATAGAAATTTTTGACATTGTTCCGATACAAAGCCCTGCTGGAAGTGCATCAATCTCTATTTTAACCGAACAAATCGAAATATCGACAACCCGCGTCCTCCCTGAAAATTTTATTTCATCATAAAATAATGTGGCACTATGACGCCCTTCATCCGGTTCCAAACGAATATTAGCTCTTTGATCAGCACTTTCTTGAATAAATTGCATATCGGAAAAGGTAATAGTCTGCTGATCAAAATCAATACTATGCGGTACTTTACATAAAACACTGTAAGGAAACAATTCGGATGTAATCGTTATATTTTTAGCAATTTTAATAGCTTTAAGTTGAGCATAAGCCGTTTTCAATACTATCTTGTTATCATCAATATTAATTAAAATAGCACTGTTTACAATTGTCAAACCACGATAAAAGTTATGAAGTTTAACCTCAGACCCATTCTCTTTTATAACATTCATCAATTTCATAACAGCGTTGCTTTCTTGAAGTTTTTGATCATTTTTAGTTGCATTTCCATCAAAAATCATCATTAAATTCAACTCACTAATATCATCAAATGAAACGATTGTCATCCCCTCTTTATCAGGAATTTTTCTCAGTTTCATAATTAAATGTCGAGTCTCTTTATCATAATTTACTACTTTCGTATGAAACAGTTGTTCTGAATTGGCAAGTGCTTTTTCATACCACCCTGATTCTGAAGTTGAATACAAAAACCCTTGATGTTCCAAGAGCAATTCCCGTATGCCCTTTCGCTGTTGCATAAATTCATCCAAATTTTTTACCCCGAAAAAATCAAGAAATTGCCGATTTACAAGAATTGGTATCCCTTTATCAAACATCATAAGAAGATTATTTTGATAATTAAAAATATCGTTTAATTGGCGTTCAAAAATCCGTTTGTTACGCTCATTATGGATTGAAAGAACAGCAGCATGCAATGCTGAAATCAAAAGAGGAATTTTGGTTGGTTTGGCTAAATAGCGAAAAGCTCCAGTCTCAATTGCTTCGTATAAATACTCTTTCTCATCAAAAGCAGAAAGAAAAATAATACGGATATCACTATTATCCAATTTGATTGCTTTTGCTAGCTCAAATCCACTCATACCTGGCATTTTAATATCACTCAAAACAATATCCGGATTATATTGACGATATCGTTCATACCCGATCTCACCGTTTTCGGCATAGTATAAATAAGGAAAAAATTTTGTTAATAAACTGATTATATTTTCTCTAAGTCCTTTGTTATCCTCAATATAAAGGAGTTTAACCTCTTGAGCAAATAGTGTTAATTCTTGCACCATAGTATTCATATCAATCATCTCATAATTAGTCTATGGAATATTCTCATGATTTTCGATCATTGATCCATAAAAACGTCCCATCTATCAGTTAATAATCATTTTATTCTTTAAAAGTCACAAAAAAATCATATCTTAAAAAATTATTCTGAAAAACTACCCATAAACGAATAGACCATGTTATGATTTACATTATGATACATCTAAATCCCGAAGCACGACTCAACATCCTCCTCCCCAACATGAACAAAGTCCTTGGGGAGGTAATCAGCAATGCTACTCCTGAACAGCTTGAAATTCTCAAAGAGGGAAAAGACCTCAAATCTCTCCTTACATCCATATTTCAGGATAAATTCTCCTCAATCAAATCCGATACAGTTTTACTCGATATTTTAAAAAACTCAACTCCATTTAAAACGATGGGAAATTTCAGCGAAAATCTCAGATCACTCATTAAAGAACTCAAAACATCTCCAGAACTCTCAACTAAAACGATTATTTTAGAAAAATTTCTCAAAGACATCACCCTCATGGATGCCCAAACCCTCAAAAATCAAATGACGAATAGCGGAGTATTCATGGAGTCCAAATTTGCCGCAGCAATGCAAAAAATTCCCAATCTCATCAAAAAGTTTGATCATTTGAATGTTGTTCAAGAGACCAAAGTATCC
>NZ_JBAQPS010000102.1:0-7099 GCF_049305995.1 Sulfuricurvum sp. | reverse complement strand
CACCTTCTCTTCCAAGTGGCTTGATTGAGCTTAAACGATATCTTAAATTTATCGGAATGGGTTCAGATGAACGTAAGAGCGTTAAACGACGCTTTGAACTTGCTTACGGATCAGATATCCGAATTATCCAGAAAGAGGGAGAATTTTACGTCGACCTCTCCAAATACGATTACACCGACTTTCTTTAATCCTCCTATTACACACTTTCTAGGCAGGGGCATTTGTTCCTGCCACCTCCTAAAGCCACCAACATCTCTTCAGGGGAAAAATCATTTCCAGCTACACTTTTTTTACCACAACTAACCCTTTTTTAAACACCACCTCTATTTTCTTTCTCTCTTTCAGATATCGATTTTATTGCAAATAATATACGTTTTTCTGTATATTAAATACGTTTTATGATTATTTAAATATGGAATAACAAATGCTTTATTCGTATTTATGTTACTAAAATACATAAATACAGTTTCTTAGTTATTTATTACGAATAGTATATACGGTTTAATGTTTATTTCAAGAAAAGCATATTACAATGGAGTGATGGAAATGAGCGACCTTTTTAATCTTCTTCACAATGCCGTCGAGGCACAACGCAACGGTAAGAAGATTTCTCAAAAAGAGATGGCATCTGAACTTGGAATTTCCATGAGAACCTATCAGGACTGGCGTCTAGGCAATGCCAAACCGCAGGCAGCAAAAGCAGTATTAGACATCCTAGGGATGCTTGAAGATGATGAGATTATTCGAGTTGTTAGAAAAATAAATAAACTTAAAGGGTAGAAGATGGGTAGTAGTCTAAGTGAACAAGAGCGTATCGGGTTAGAAGATGTTTTTTTATCCATCTCTTCTTCGCGAAACATCACCCAAAAATGGTCAAATTGGGGAAAAAATCTCGTATTCAACTTAAATAAAAAAATCATTCCATCATCGCTGAATATAAGTAAAAATTCAAAAATATGGCTTCAAAATAGCCTAAAAACCAACAAAATTACAAAACTATTCACTAAAATACAAAAAAGAAGAAAAATTTAAGGTAAGAGATATTAAAGTATTCGCGGCTAAAACACTTATCCCTTATGCACCCCGAAAATTCGGGTGGTTTGAGTGTTATTCGCATATCTAAATCAAGGGCAATAAATGAATAAAGCACAATTCGTAGAGTTGGTTCAAAAAAGCGGTGGTTACAAAACAAAAGTTGAAGCTGAAACAGCTATTAAAGCTTTCACAGAAGCGGTAACCGCAGCTCTTGTTGCGAAAGAAGAAGTTTCATTGGTAGGATTCGGAAGCTTTGCATCTTCTCTTCAAAAAGGGAAAAGCGGTAAAGTTCCAGGAACCACAAAAACTTACAGTACTGCAGATAAAATGGTTCCGAAATTCAAACCAGGTAAAAGTCTTAAAGATTCTGTAGCAGCTGGAAAATAATTCCAAACTTTCTCCACTTGAGGGGGCTTCCCTTCAAGTTTTTCTCTTCTATCAAAAGCCTTTTGTATCGTGTTATTGAAATTAAGTTATAATTGTTATACAAAATAACTGATTTAAAAGACAGGCAGAAAGGTGTAGCAGTGTTCTTATCTTTTCTATCACGTTTTTATTCTTCTACTTCTAAAAAAAGCTCTCACTATAGTGAAGATGAATATGCCTCTTTAAAAAAATTTACTATCAAAGAAAGGGGGGAATTTTTTCAAAATTTCAACCTTTTTCACTATGGGATCACGACTCCAATAGATACACTTATTTTTTTACCTCATTATGGTATTTATTTTGGTGAAACACTATCATGGAAAGTATCAGACCTTGAAAATGCAACGATTGAACACTCTTCATTGCAAAAAAAACGTTCTTCTGAAACCCATTTAGAAAATATTGAATCTAAAATTCGCGCTAAACTCCAAGATGTATTGTCTTTTGATTTTACTCCCGTATACCGTTTTATATGGATGCGCTATCTGAGTGAAAATGAATTTGATCTTCTTGATACTTCGTTTCATGAACTTTTGCCAAAAAATCGAATCTTATTTTATAACGAAAGTATCAATTCCATCCAATCTAAGCTCCAAGCAATCGGGCACTATCTTCAAATACCTTTATCAACTCTCCAAATTATCGGTGCACTAAAAACACATAGCTATATTTTACCAACCTCTGAAAATCAATCCGGAGCACTTCTTTCTCCACAACAAAATGAATTTTTAACATTACCGCTAGAGAAACGAACTCATTTATTCGGTGGATACGGAACCGGTAAAAGTACCCTATTAATCCGTAAAGCAATGTTTATTCTCTTAAATCAACCCAATGAAAAAATTGTTGTTTTTGCACCGACTCTTTTAGCATCAGAATTATTACGAAATGAATTTGTTTCATTAATGTATTACGGAGTCTTAAATATCGATCTTATCCGAATTGTTTTTTCTAGTGTTCAAGAAGATCTTGAATCCTTTAAACCTTTCCAGGATGCAACTATCATTATTTGCGATGATATTGACCGAATGAATACTTATTTTATTAAAAAATTACAACAAAAAGCGGCTAAGCGAATTCTCCTTTTCACCTCTCTTTTGGAAGATACCCTTGCTGACATCAATTATCCACTTTCTTATACATATCGAAATCCGCTCCCTACATTTCACCTAAAAACCAATGAAAAAGGGGTACTGCCAACGCTTCTCTTAGAACTGCGAAAATATACTTCCGAACAGGGGAAAAGAATTCTGATTGTTCTAACAGAGAACCGTTTCATCTCACTATACAAAGAGTCTATTGATGAATATTTAGGTGTCAACATCCATTTTTTAACCCCTACGTTTTCGCTTCAATCTCAAAACTTTGATGATCTTATCATTACCACAGACACCTGTTTAAGCGGACTATCCGCTTCCCATGTGTTTATTATATCAACAGACTATTCTCAAGATTATTCTTATCCCCTAAGCCGTGCATTAGAAACAGCAACTATAATCACTTATTCAAATTCACAAGCGGAGACTCAAGATGCTGAAAATCATAAAGAGTGATAAAGAATGGCAACAACAACTTCCATCGCTCACTTATCATGTAACTCGTCAGCATGGAACAGAACAACCATTTAGTGGCGAATATGTCGATTTTAAAGGGGATGGAGTTTATCACTGCATCTGCTGTCATGTACCACTTTTTGATTCGAGTGCTAAATTCAATTCAGGAACAGGATGGCCGAGCTATGATTCTCCAATCTCTCCCGATGCACTCGAAGAAAAAAAAGATATCACTCACGGTATGATTCGGGTTGAAGTACTGTGCGCAACCTGCGATGCCCATTTGGGACATATGTTCCCCGACGGACCACCGAGGACAGGTCTTCGTTACTGCATCAATTCCGTTTGTCTAACATTCACACCACGAAATAAGGAGTCTTAATTTATGCGCATTCTACTGACACTCATCACCCTCGCTAGCTTAACCTTCGGAGCATCTCATCCAAAAGTCGAACTCCAGACGACGCAAGGGGATATTACTCTCGAACTTTACGACGATGTTGCCCCTTTAGCAGTTGAAAACTTTACAACACACGTTAAAAATGGCTATTACAATGGTCTGACGTTCCACCGAATCATCAAAAATTTTATGATACAAGGGGGCGATCCAACCGGAACCGGTGCCGGCGGTGAATCGATTTGGAGAAAACCATTCAAAGATGAGTTCAAATCGGGAGTTGTTTTTGACAAAGTGGGGATTTTAGCCATGGCGAATGCCGGTCCGCGCACGAACGGTAGCCAGTTTTTTATCACCACTGCTCCAACACCGTGGCTAAACGGATACCATACAATTTTTGGTCGTGTCATTTCAGGAATGGATACATTGGCAAAACTCAATAATGTTCAAACCAATGGTCAACGAAGCGGTGATAAACCCCTCCAAAACCAAAAAATCCTTAAAGCTACCCTACTTCCATAATCTTTTGCCCATTTTGGGCAGAACTCCATACAATATGTAATCATTTTGTAATCTTTTAGTATCGTAAATGTAATATAATTACGCTTATCTTACACTTGGAGTCTTGATGTTCTCTCGTGACAACCTCTTTTTCGGCGGCATGTTCATTATTGTCACTGCTGTATTCATGATTTGGGGATTTAATTACCTCGAAAATAACCACACGCTCTTCGTCCTTGCTACCTTATTCGGTATCTTTATGGCATTTAACATCGGTGGAAACGATGTCGCTAACTCATTTGGAACAAGTGTAGGAGCTAAAACCCTCACGGTCAAACAAGCTCTTATGATTGCGGCTATCTTCGAACTCGGCGGAGCGATGCTTGCAGGTGCCGAAGTTACCAATACGATCCGAAAAGGGATCGTTGATATCTCGGCAATGGATTTCGATCCAATGTTACTCGTTTTCGTTATGATGGGTTCACTCCTCTCAGCAGGAACATGGCTTCTATACGCAACATTCAAAGGCTACCCTGTCTCAACGACACATGCCATCGTCGGAGGGATTCTAGGAGGTTCTGTCGCGCTTGGATACGCTACGATGGAAGTGGGAGAATCAGTTTTCGGACTCGTTCACTGGGATCAAGTGACTAAAATCGCTATTAGCTGGGTCGTTTCTCCGATTCTAGGAGGTATGGCATCCTATGGAATCTATTGGTATTTGAAAAAAAATATCCTTGATTACAATGACAATGTTGAAACACATATTGATCATATTAAATCGCAAATTACGGCTCTGAATGCTTCACACAATGCAGAAACAGCAACTGCGGAAGAAAAGGCAAAATACGAAGAACAAGTGCATGAGCTTAATCGTCTTAAGAAAAAACAAAATGCTTTCTATGCGCTTCGCACCCATGCGCCGATCGTTGCCGCATTCGGTACGGCGATGATTGCCGGAATGCTATTGTTTAAAGGGCTTAAAAATGCTAATTTGGGTCTTAATGATGCCCAAATCTATATGTTGTTGGCAGTTTTATCGACATTGATGTACGGTGTTGTGTATGCAATTATCAAAGTAATGCACAAAGATACGCCGCACAAAGCAACTATGCGTGTTTTTAGTATGCTTCAAGTCCTCACGGCATCCTCATTTGCATTCAGCCACGGGGCAAACGACATTGCAAACGCTATCGGACCGTTCGCTGCTATTATCGATATTTTAGCTACCGGCAATATCAATGCTGAATCTCCGGTTCCCTTTATCGCTATGGCAACCTTCGGAGTTGCTCTCGTAGCAGGGCTCTGGTTCATCGGTAAAGAAGTTATCGACACCGTCGGAAGCCGCATTACCGAAATCTTCCCGGTAACCGGGTTTGCAGCCGAGTTGGGTGCAACGCTCGTTATTCTCCTCGCAACCGTCATGGGTATTCCTGTCTCATCCACACATATCCTCGTCGGAGCAGTTATCGGCATCGGTATGCTCAATCGTGATGCTAACTGGAAATTGATGAAACCAATCGCTATGGCATGGGTTATAACGCTCCCTGCTGCTGCTGCAATGGCAGCACTTTTTTTCTTCATCCTTAAAATGCTATTTGGTTATTAAACCAAGTAGCTCGTACTCTTTTTTTTCTTTTATCTCTGTCAACAACTTTCTACTATACTTAATACATTTAACTATATAATTTCTCTTTTCAATATTACTCTCTATAGAATTTTAAGTATCGGATATTACTTCTTATACGATAACGATACATTTAAAGGATTGACTATACATACACAAGAGATAAAGATTATCCTTTATAGCTTCATAGGATTAATTTTATTTGGAGCCTTTCTGCTTCTTATGCCGTTTGCTCATAATGGGGATTTAAGATTTATCGATGCTCTATTCACTTCTACGTCTGCAGTATGTGTCACAGGATTGATTGTCAAAGACACTCCTGTCGATTTTACCCCGTTTGGTCATGTCGTTATTCTTACACTGATCCAGATTGGCGGACTTGGATACATGACCGCCGTCACCTTTATGGCTGTTATGCGTAAGCAAAAAATCAATCACCGTGATCGTTTGATCCTCAAAGAATCCCTAAATCATCCTGGGATGGATGGGTTAGTTCATTTTATCAAAATTGTATTCGCTTCAATTATTATTATAGAAGCTATTGGTATGGTTCTTTTAACGCTTCGTTTTTGGCTTGATATGCCTTTTGGCAAAGCGGCATGGTATGGTATATTTCACGCGATATCAGCATTTAACAATGCTGGTTTTTCCCTCTTTAGTGATAACATGATGAGATATCGTGGCGATTTTGTTATCAATCTTACAATACCCGTATTAATTATACTCGGAGGCTTGGGGTATATTGTATTACTCGAAATTTACAATTATCGACGAGAACGTCTGTTCCGTATTTCAACTCATACCAAAATCGTATTGTCCATGAGTGCCCTATTAATAATCATCGGTATGGCATTATTGCTTTCTTTAGAGTGGCACCATGCATTTAAATCGATGCCTTTGACAGAAAAATTATTAGCGGCATGGTTTGCATCCGTTAACTACCGAACAGCAGGATTTAATAGTATTGATTTTTCTACATTAACCGATGCAAATCTTTTTTTCTCAACTTTTTTAATGATGACAGGGGGAAGCCCGGGTGGTACAGCAGGAGGGATTAAAACCACGGCGGTTGCACTTGCTCTCATCGGGGTATGGTACACACTACGTGGAAATACACATGCTCATATTTTCCGACGTTCTATTTCACCCTATCAAATCAACAAAGCGTATGCAGTTATTTTCGTTGCCTCAATCTACGTTGTATTGTCAACCATTATTTTAAGTGAAGTAGACCGATTACCCTTTTTACGTATCTTGTTTGAAACAACTTCTGCGTTCGGGACCGTTGGACTATCGACTGGAGATGGAGGAGTACTGAGCTACAGTGCCCTTTTCAGTGATTGGGGAAAACTGAATATTATTGTATTGATGCTGATGGGACGTGTAGGAGTATTTGCTTTTACCATCATTATCGTCGGAAAAGCGGTCGAAAGCCGTATTAAATATGCAGAAGGAAAGGTTATTATTTAAATGGATACATTTGCAGTCGTTGGTTTGGGAAAATTTGGGTTTCATGTTGCCAAAGGTTTGGCACAGCAAGGGTTAAGTGTTATTGCGGTT
>NZ_JBAQPS010000101.1:0-2654 GCF_049305995.1 Sulfuricurvum sp. | reverse complement strand
CTTTACCCCTTGACACCCTTTTCAAAAAAAAACCGTTTCACTTATTTCCGCTCCGAGAGGAAGCGGTAAAAGCTGGATGGTTTTAGCGCTTATGATGAAGTACCATCAAAAACAAGCCCACTAAAATACTGATCGCCTTAATCTATAAATTGATATTCCTCTACTGATTCATAAAATACTGTCTTTAGTATAAATTACAAGTATATAAAATCTATCTAGATACTTTATTTCTATTTATTTATTATAAAAGCTCTTTTTAGTGCTATAATTGTTTTTAAATACCACTTTAGGAGGGATCTGATGCGTTTTTCACTGCTAAGCGATGACGAAGTTCTTAGGGAACTAGCACAACGCGTTGATCGAAGACGTCGTGAAAAAGAGTTCAGTGATGCTGAACTGGTTTAAAAAAGCGGCACCAACCTTGCTACTCTCAAACGCTTTCGTGCTAACAAGGGGACGATATCTCTAACCAGTTTTATCCGAATTCTTAGAGGGCTTGGAGAGCTCGATGCACTGAATACACTTTTGGAATCAACTCAAACATTCAGCCCTGCACAACAAATCGAAAAACCGCTCAAAAAGCGGATCACTAAAAAGAAATCAAAACCCTCCAATTTTCAATGGGGAGATGAATAATGGCTACACCGGTAATTACCGTAAATTTATGGGGAAAGACCATAGGATATTTGGGTTATGCCCCTGGACAAAACAGCATAGCGACGTTTGAATACACACCTGAATTTACAGCCTCAAACATTCAACTCTCGCCTTTGGAGATGAGATACCCTCCTATGATACACTCATACCCCTCAATCAGTCAGCGAACCTTTCATGGACTGCCCGGAATCTTTGCCGATTCGCTCCCTGACAAATTCGGTAACAAGTTAATTGATCGTTTCTTTGCCGACAATGGGTTATCCCCATCCGATATCACCGCCCTTGATCGTTTGGCTTATATTGGTAAACGAAGCATGGGTGCCTTTGAATATGAGCCCTCATTCAACGATGGTATGGCTATGAATGGAGGAAGTCTCAATATTCATCATCTGAATGAACTTGCCAATATGGTATTGCGTGAAAAGAGCGATTTCAATCACAAATTATCCACCGCTTCACATGAAGAAATGTTAGCCCTTATTCGTGTCGGATCGAGTGCCGGAGGGGCAAGATCTAAAGCATTGGTAGCCCAAGATGCGCAAGGGAGATTTTATGACGGTACGTTGGATGCGGGTGTCGATAAACGCTACTGGCTTTTGAAGTTTGATTCGGATGATAACAGCGATAAAGATCGCAAAGATCCTAAAGGGATGACACGAATTGAATACATCTATTCTCTGATTGCCAAAGAGTGCGGTATCAATATCCCCTCAACAACCTATATTACAGACGATGATGATTTTCATTTTATGATCGAGCGGTTTGATCGTGAAATTGTTGATGCAAAGGTGCGCAAAAAGCACTATGCTTCCTGGGCAGGTTTGCGACATTTTGATCGAGATCATGTGGGTGTCTACTCGTACGAGCAGTTAGTCATGACCTGTCGCGAACTGGGCTTGGGTCAGAATGAACTCAATGAGCTGTTTCGTCGCGCTGTCTTTAACATCATCGGGCGTAATCAAGACGATCATGCCAAAAATTTTGGCTTCATGATGGATCGTCGCGGTGTATGGTCACTCTCCCCTGCGTTTGATATGACCTATGCGTATGACCCGCTTGGAAAGTGGACCGCGCAGCATCAGATTTCAATATCTAGCAAACGAGATCAGTTTGAGCGAAACGATCTTTTGGCCTTTGCATCTAAGTGCAGCATACCCGCAAAACATGCTAATGAAATTATTGAACAATCTCTTGAGGCTTTTAGTAGTTTTACACGTTTAGCTAATGAATTTGAAGTTCCGGATGAACTTTACAAACAAGTTTTTGCACACTTGAGAGTTAAAAGTTTATAGTTCAAAATCTTAGATTTTATGGATTATTGACAAGTCGTTCTTCGATGATTGTTAAACTCTCGGGTGTCCACCTACATTTAGGTTTTTTCGGACATCCGCTTTAAAGTTAGCTTAATTTACAAAATACTTTCCCAAAATGGGAAATAACTGCTATAATACTTTCATGAGAGTTATCAGTAAACGAACATTACAAGATTTTTGGAATATTCATTCCGATGCCATGAATCCCTTAGCAGGATGGTATGCAGAGGCGATGAAAGCTTCTTGGCAATCGCCTCAAGATATAAAGTTTCAATATAAAACCGCCAGTTTTTTACGAGATAATCGTGTAGTATTTAACATAGGTGGAAATAAATACAGACTGATCGTAAAGATCAATTACCCTTACAGTACGGTATATATTCGTTTTGTAGGGACCCATGCTCAGTATGACAAAATAAATGCAGAGGAGATTTAAAAGATGACTATTTTTCCTATCCGAATTGAAAAAGACTATGATAAAGCATTGGCACGAATCGATATGTTGATGAATGCTGATATAGGGACGCCTGAGGGGGATGAACTTGATATTCTTGTAACTCTTATCGAAGCGTATGAAGCCAAACATTACCCAATGCCAGTATGCGATCCAGTAGAGGCAATCAAATTTCGAATGGAGCAGATGGGTCTTGAAGCGAAAGATTTAACACCGATTATCGGCTCACG
>NZ_JBAQPS010000100.1:0-2556 GCF_049305995.1 Sulfuricurvum sp. | reverse complement strand
GATATGTTCCATTGCATCTACAAATCGCAGTGCCAATTCTGGTGCAACCTCTTCATCCACCTCAAAAATCAGTTCATCGTGGATTTGTAAAAGCATTCGGGCGCGTAATCCCTCTGTCCGGATCATCGTATCGATTTTATTCATCGAGAGCTTAATGAGATCCGATGCGGAGCCTTGGAAAACAGTGTTGACTGATTCGCGCTCGTAGGCCGCTTTGAGCATCGGAGTAGCAGAGCCGAAATCAAAATAGCGACGGCGGTGGAGCAATGTCTCGACGTATCCCATCTCTTTGGCCTGCTCGACGATACCGCTGAAATACCCCTTAACACTCGGGAAGGTCTCGAAATAGCGCTCGATGATCTCTTTTGCCTCTTTGGTGGTGATCCCGAGGGTATCGGAGAGCTTTTTCTGCCCCATTCCGTACAAGAGACCGAAATTGACCGTTTTGGCAATATTACGCTTACGAGGTGCATCCTCAGCACCGAACAATGCAATCGCCGTTTGCATGTGGATGTCATGTCCCTCATTAAAGGCGTTGACCAAAACACTATCCTCACTAAAATGGGCGAGAAGACGAAGTTCGATTTGCGAATAGTCGATCCCGATCAGTTTTTTCCCAGCAGGGGCAACAAATGCTTCGCGGATACGCATCCCAAGTGCCGTTTTGACAGGGATATTTTGGAGGTTTGGATTTTTAGAACTGAGCCGTCCCGTTGCGGTTCCCGTCTGAACAAACGAGGTATAAATACGAGATTCAGGATCATTTTGTGCCAATGCGATCAGCGGTTCGATGTAGGTGGAGTAGAGCTTGTGATATTCGCGGTACTGTAACAACATTGGGATAACGGGATGTTCATCTTTAAGAGAGTCTAACACCTGCTCGTCAGTACTATAGCCTGTTTTAGTCTTTTTGCCGTGAGCGAGTCCCAGTGTTTCAAACAATATCACCCCAAGCTGTTTCGGAGAATTGAGATTAAATACGGTTCCGCAGGCGCTGTATATTTGTTCGGTTAGAGTGGCAATCTCTAAGGCTACCTCTTTTTTAAACAGCTCCAACACCGCCGTATCGACGGCTATCCCCTCTTTCTCCATCCCCAGTAACGTGATGGTAAAGGGGAACTCAACGTTAAACGCCTCATCCAGAGCTTCTTGAGCGCCCTTGAGGAGAAGTTGTTCCCGAAGTACGTCGTAGAGTTGAAAGGTGATATAGGCATCTTCTCCCGCATATTTACACGCATCTTCGATCGCGACCGAGGCGAAGTTTTCCCCTTTTTTGACCGTGTCTTTGAAATGGATCATCTCATGGTTCAAAAGGCTCTGGGCTAGGCTATCCATCGAAAGTGAGCGAGCCGAATCGGTGAGCCATGCCATCACCATCGTATCAGCATGGATAGAGAGACGATCCACCTCTAAAAATCGGGTGACGAAATGGAGGTCAAAT
This sequence comes from Sulfuricurvum sp., assembly GCF_049305995.1. Taxonomy (GTDB): domain Bacteria; phylum Campylobacterota; class Campylobacteria; order Campylobacterales; family Sulfurimonadaceae; genus Sulfuricurvum. Next base: position 1,115 of record NZ_JBAQPS010000100.1, on the reverse strand, counting down.
TTAATGTTGTGACCAATCACTTTGCGTGTGAAGAGATTTAGGATCGCTCTCTTCGCCGCCTCAGGTGAGACTTGATCCCCTACTCCCAAATAACTGTGCATCATCGGGACGTAATAGCCCGTTTTGGTGTCTGTACTAAAGCTAAAACCGACCAGATGATCTTTGGTCGGGTCGAGTCCTGTTGTCTCGGTATCGAATGCGATAATCGCATCGTCAGGGATGGCTTGAATGACATTCATCAGCGATTCATCGGTATCGAGAAGAATACTGCAACCATCGACAGAAGAGCATTTTTTCCCGTCATCCTCGTGCTTGACACGGGGGTCCATCTTAGAATCTAAAGCTGGATTCCCGCCTTCGCGGGAATGACGATCTCCTTGCGATTCTTCAAATAATGCTTTGGCTTTCAACGTACGAAGAACTGCGTTCATCTCATAATGAACCAAGTCATCGTAAATCGGTAAGAACGGATTATCGAAGTGCATTGCAAATTCCGAAAAATCGAGGCTGTCAAATACGTCGTCTTTGAGGCGTACCAGCTCACGGGAGCGGAATGCGTCCTCACGATAGGTCTCCAATAGCCCTTTGATCCGAGGAGGTGTCACTTCGTCCAGCCTCGCATACATCTCATCCAATGTCACGAACTGTTCAAGGAGTTTTTGCGCCGTTACTTTCCCGATCCCTTTAACGCCGGGGACGTTATCGGCGGTGTCGCCGATGAGGGATTGATAATCGATAAACTGGCGAGGGTGAACACCGTATTTCTCTTCGCAGTGGCGTTCGTTCATCACTTTTTTACTGATGGCATCTACGAGCACAACCCGATCATCGTCGATCAGCTGATAGAGGTCTTTATCGTGCGATACGACGCGAACTAAAAAGCCGTGCTGACGCGCTTGACGAACCACCGATGCGATCATATCATCCGCTTCAAAACCGCTTTGAGAGAGCGATTTATATCCCATCTTATCGATCCACTCGATAGCGATAGGGAGCTGCATCACTAATTCTTCAGGTGCGGGAGAACGGTTAGCCTTATAGTTCGGATCAATTTCGGCGCGAAAACTCGGACCTTTAGCATCGAGGGCAAAAATGAGATAATCGCTGCTGTGGTC
>NZ_JBAQPS010000099.1:0-3331 GCF_049305995.1 Sulfuricurvum sp. | reverse complement strand
TGCTAAAACTTCCTCACATACATGATTAACTGCATATAATTCTCTCTTCACCGTTTCAGAGGCAAAAAGATTAAATATTCCTTTATACCACCATGGCCAATGATCATAGGAGCCGTTCCCTCTCAATTGATTCGGGTGAGTGGAATCGACCAACACCAGTGCTTTTACCTCGTGCGGATAACGCCGTGCGTAGTATTGGAAATAAAGCCCTCCGAGTGAATGGCCTACCAGTACATAGGGAGGTTTGATACCTTTATTGGATAAAACAGATCGCAATTCATCGATAATCGTTTCACCGTCTCTTGGGGTAAACACATTTTTACTCTCTCCATATCCTGCACGATTATAGGCAAATACGGTTTCACTTTTTGAGACTTCGGGGATCACTTTATCCCAATAATCATAGGTGGCACCTAAGCCGTTTTCAAAAACAACCGTTGTATTGCTTTCGTGTTGGATATAAACATATTCAACGTGTCGGTTTGAATCAAAAGTATCAATTTGCTTCGGTAAATAAGAGGCACATCCTGAAAACAAGTTAATCACCCATATTGATATAAAAAATTTGTACTGTAAATTACTAATCATTTCAATTTTCGAAGCTTGTATTTGATAATTACCCCGTTCATATCTGTCTGCAAAATTAGTTCATGATCGGTTTGAGCCATTTGGACAACTTCAACAGCATCCAATACATCTCCTAGAATCGGAATAAAACTTAATGCCATCGGCGTGTCGATAGGTTTGTCATTATAAATAATTACTTCTCCTCCAAAGTGTTTAGCCACTGTTTCAAAAGGCTTTCCAAGTAATTTTTGAACATCATCCTTCTTTGTTTTAGAGAGAATAATCGGAAGAGGATGATACCCATTAAAATCAACTGGTTGAAGTTCAGATGTATCCAATGTCGGTAAAGAAGCTGCTTTTAAAATTCCTGAACGAGGATCTTCACGCTGTATATAATGTCCTGAATCCCAAATAATATCCGATGGAGCATTGCCCAGCTTTACAATCCAATCTTGATTAAGCTTTCCCCACTCTTTGATATACTCTTCATTCGCAATCGGATCAGCTCTACCGCTGAAGAGAAGTTGAGAGGGAATCTTCAAAGGCATTTCCATCGAAATCTGATCAAGACACTGAGTTTGTTCGTTAAATTCTCTTTTTCGGGTAGAGCCTCCTATCCCAACCGATTGCATACCTTTAATCATCATAGCGATACCGGGATGAGCTTGCTCAACAATCTCCAAGTTTTTCGGGTGAGTGGGGTCAATTAATACGATTCCCGAAACATCATCAGGATACATTTTTGCAAAAACATACTGATAGAGCCCTCCTAGAGAATGTCCCACCAGTAAATATGGTGGTTTGACACCTGATTCGATCAATCGATCATGCAACTCTTTTGAAATCGTACATGGGTCACGTTTACCCTCTACCGCAGGACTATCTCCCATACCCGGTCTATCGTATAAATACAATGGCAACTTATCTTTTAACAATATTTGTACACCATTCCAAACCGTTTTATCATCACCAAAACCAGATTGAAAAACCACCGTCGGAACCGAATGGTTTGATTCTAACGATGTGACCATAGAATTTGCGAAAGCCCATACAGGCAAAAGCCATATTACAATTATTATTAGTGATTTTTTCACCATTCTACTCCAAGCTAATATACAGTTCACTGTCAAAAACGCATTCTTCAGCTGATGGCACGATTTGAATATATTTTTCAAACGATGCCTCCGATCCAAATGTGTACCCGTTTTCGATTATCCAGCCAGCCAATCCGAACCAACCTTCCAAACCATCTCCGCCATCTTCATTATGCACTACCATCGCATATTTTCCGGATGGTATTGTTTTGATTTCAAACCCATTGTCTACTAAAAATCGGATTTCATTTTCTCCGCTCGCTATACATGCATCATAACGGATACGACATGCTTCTGTGACACTTGGATCATCGTGACAAATACCAAAAAATTCGGTATTTTCAAGCGTCAATCGAATATCAGTTTTACCATGATATTTCTGACTAAGCTGATGTATTTGACCAAATAAAGACTCCCATGCTTGATCAATACTTTTATCATACTCACCCACAGCACGTTTGAAAACGACCTTTTTTTTTTCTACATAAACAATTTTTGGTTGATTCTTTAATCTAGGCAAAAAATCTTTCCAAAACGCCGTTTTCTTCGTTTTGTATTCGAAAGGAGTCATGCCAAATCTTTTTTTAAATGCTTTATAAAATCCTGCCGATGTTTCATACCCTGCTTCATATACAGAGCCGGCAAGTGAAGATGGGCGTAAAATATGCAATGCCGATTTTTCTATACGGAGACGCTTAGCGTATTCCATCACCGATTCGCCGAAACGGTTTTTAAAGATTCGAGAAAAATGAAACTTTGAATATCCAGCCTTTTGTGCCAACGCTTCCACATTCAATGTATCATTTAAATCATGTTCGATGTATCGAAGGGCTTTATTTAAATGGATATTCATCCGTTACTCCATTTTTTATAGTGCTAACATTTTAATACAGTTTTTTAAAAGACAATTATCCCCGATTGCTCTTTTCTATAATTGCATCGGCACACATCTTGCCCGAAATGATTGCCGGAGAAAATCCACCTGCAATGACAAATTGCCCAACAAAATATAAGTTATTGACTTTATCTGATTTTATTTTTGGCACTCTAAAAAATTGTCGCGGTGTCGGTTTGTAACCGTATGCTGTACCATTGGGTGTTTTGGTATACCTCACCATGGTTTTAGGGGTTGCCACCTCTGTAAACTCGATATATTGTCTAAGATTCAGATATGATTTTTCCAGTTTTTCAAGAGTATTTTCCAATATTCTCTCTTTTTGTTTTTTGTACTCCTCATCATCCAATCTATCCCAATTTTTAAGTTCACCCATTAAACAAATCTCCCCAAATGATTTAGCTTCATCGACAAGACCGGAATCAATTTGCGAATAATCGACAAATACAAAAGAATTCACATCATCAATAATAAAATTTGAATAACACCCTTTTCCATAAATATTTTTTAAATTTTTTGAAAACCCCAAATAAATCGTTGTAATGGACTCTGCAATTTGTTTTCCTTCACTGTAGGCAATATCAAAAAGTTTATAGCTATCCTGTGGCGAAATATTGGAGATGATTTCATCTGCTTCAATGGTTATATTTTGATTTTTGGTCGTATAGGTAACACTTTTTATATCGGCTTTAATGACATTGGCTTTTGTTATAATCTCACCACAATTTTGCTGGATAATCTTTGCCAGATACTCGCTGAGTTTATAACTTCCACC
>NZ_JBAQPS010000098.1:0-2609 GCF_049305995.1 Sulfuricurvum sp. | reverse complement strand
ATTACAGGACTCGAACCTGTGACATCTACCTTGTAAGGGTAGCGCTCTACCAACTGAGCTAAACTCCCATGAGTTTAAAAAATCAAAATAACATGAACAAGTGGCGACCCCTAAAGGATTTGAACCTCTGTTCCTACCATGAAGTGATAGTGTCCTTGGCCACTAGACGAAAGGGTCACTGAAATCAACATTATGGTGTCTCGTGATGGATTCGAACCATCGGCCCCCTCATTAAAAGTGAGATGCTCTACCGGCTGAGCTAACGAGACCTCTTCAGCCATCCAAACTGGACGATTGTGAGGGCGAAATTATAGGGGAAAGATGTTGTTTTGTCAAGCTAATTTTGCTTAAGCGGTAAAAAATAGCTCTCGATCTATATTTAGGAGCATTTTAACAGCCATTAGAACACTTTGCTCTTGGATATAGTTACGATCACCTTCAAAATGAAAACGCTCTGTATGAACAGAGGTTTTGGATCGTGCACTGATATAAACTGTTCCGACCGGCTTAATATCGCTTCCTCCAGTAGGTCCTGCAACCCCGCTGATAGCTAACGCATAATCAGCATAGCTGACATTCATAGCTCCTTCAGACATCTCTGAAACCACTTCGGCACTGACAGCACCGTATTGTTCCAAGGCGGTATCATCAACTGCTAACCAATTGGCTTTTAGTGTGTTAGAATAGGTAATCAAAGAACCATCGTAGATAGTGGAAACTCCGCTTTGAGAAGTGAAAAAATGGGCAAGCGAACCTCCACTGCAACTTTCGGAAAATGAGATTTTTTTGTGGTGAGTACCTAAACGTTCAATAATAAATGCGACGATATTGGTTGCGGCAATTACTTTATGATGCATTAATCCGCGTGCAGACGCAATAAACTGAGAAAGATTTCCATGACGGCGGGTATGGATACGAATTTTCAGCCATCCCTCTACCAATTCACTAAACTCAAGCTTGACATCGAAGTTTTGGGCTAATGGTTCAAGAAGTGTTTGCGCACTAAGAAGTTCTTCGTTGAAAAGATGGATCGTGGCAAGACGTGATTCGTCATCAATGAGAATCGAAGGGAATTCTTTCCCCTCGGTCGCCAGAACAACATTGATTTCAGAGTTGTTATGGGTTAGGAGATAGCTACCGTTTTCTAAGATACTGGCACGGGAGGGGATGAGCATCTGCTCTTTTAAAATCTGATTGTCGGCTGTGACCGTGCTGAGAAGTTTTCCAACAATAGTAAACGTATTTTTTGTGGTGACAATAATGAGTTTGGACTCATTTTTCAATAGCCCTTCAAGGTGTAAAAATAGTCCTTTGTCTGACTCTTCAAAATAGTTGATGGAATCGATCGATGCGAGACGATTCTTGATACTTCGGAGGATGTAACGCTCATACGCTTCATTCAAAATCAGCCGATTACCTACGAAAATAACATCACGTTTCATGGTTTTCCTGAGTATAAAATTGGGATAGTATAGCACAGTGACAGCAAATTTTAATCACCTAAAAGATATAATGCACCACTTTTTATATAAGGTAACAGATGGATTATAAAGAGACCCTCCTTCTACCTCAGACTGAATTTCCGATGCGCGGAAATTTGGTTCAAAACGAGCCTACACGGTATGCTGCGTGGATTGCAAATGATGTTTACGGCAAAATGAAAGCCAATCGTAAAGGCTCAGAGAGTTTTACGCTGCATGATGGTCCCCCGTATGCCAACGGTCACACCCATATCGGTCATGCTCTCAATAAAGTTCTTAAAGATATTATTGTCAAATACCACTATTTCAACGGGAAATCGGTCCGTTTTACCCCAGGTTGGGATTGTCACGGATTGCCGATCGAGCAACAGGTTGAGAAAAAACTGGGCGGAAAACAGAAAAAAGAGCTTCTTAGTACCGCAGAAGTACGCCAAATGTGCCGCGATCACGCGTCAGAGTTTGTCGATATTCAACGCGCGGAGTTTAAAAAACTGGGTGTTATTGCGGATTGGGATAACCCGTATCTGACGATGGATTCCAAGTTTGAAGCGAACATCTATCGTACCCTTTGCGCCGTGGCGAAAAAAGGGTTATTGATCGAGCGTTCAAAACCGGTGTATTGGAGCTGGGCGGAGCGTACTGCGCTTGCCGAAGCGGAAGTGGAGTACGAAGACAAAGAGGACTACTCGATTTATGTCGCATTTGAACTCAGCGACGAAGCCAAAGTACGTGCCGGGATAGAGGGGAACGCCGCTATCGTCATCTGGACGACGACACCGTGGACATTGCCTGCCAATACGGGAATCTCTCTCAACCCTGATGAGATCTATGTTCGAACATCCGATGGTTATATCGTTGCGGAAAAACGCTACAACGCACTTATCGAAGAGGGTGTTTTCAGCGGGACGGTCGTTCAAAAGATCGAAGCGAAAAAGATCGAAAATCTTTATGCGATCAATCCTCTCAACGGTCGTGGTTCACACTTGGTCTTGGGTGAGCACGTTTTGATGGAGAATGGTTCGGGATGTGTTCATACCGCTCCGGGTCATGGGGAAGACGACTACCGTATCGGGCTTCGTTATAACCTCGAAGTGGTGATGCCGGTTGATGAGACGGGTTGTTATGATA
>NZ_JBAQPS010000097.1:0-5039 GCF_049305995.1 Sulfuricurvum sp. | reverse complement strand
ATGTTGTATTTACGCCCTGATAATTTTTCAAAATCATCAAATGCTGCTTGGATTTTTGGCAATACGGCTGTCATCAATGCGTGTTGTTGGCGTGCTTTGTGCTCAAAATGCCAATCTTCTTCGGTTTGAACTCCGTGAGTGACGGGATGATCAAGATCAAGCATATCATTCATCGGTTTATAGTCGCCGACAAAGTTATAAGCCACTTCATCGCTTAGGGTATGAACACCTTGAGCCGTATGAGAAGTCATAAAGCCATCTTGGTTAACAATGGCCGGCAAACGGACATCATGATCTTCAGATACTTTAAAAGCAATAAAATTTAAATCATATGCTTCTTGCGGAGAATAAGCACCAAATTGAATCCAGCCACTATCACGCCCCATGTACATATCAGAGTGGTCACCATTAACGTTAAGTGGTGCCCCAATAGCACGGTTTACAAGATTGAGAACGATCGGCAAACGCATTCCTGACGCAGAATAAAGTGTCTCCAACATCAATGCAAAACCTTGTGATGATGTAGCTGTAGCAACACGCCCACCCGCAGCAGCAGCACCAATACAGCAGGACATTGCACCATGCTCAGATTCGGTCATTACGAATTCACCGTCAACATAGCCATTAGCCGTAAAACCAGCATAATTTTCAACGATAGGGGTCGATGGAGTAATAGGATAAGCAGCTACAACGTCTACCTGCACTTGTCGAAGCGCATGACTTGCCGCCATATTACCGTCCCATACCTCGATATCGCGTAATTCGATTGTATCAGCCATTAGTCTTCCTTCACTTCAGTATCAGCTTTTTTCTCTTTTTGAGGCCATTCAGAAAGAGCACTCTCTTCATCTTTTTGTTCCGCAAACATCAAAAGTGATTTTGGATTCGTCGGACACACTTGAACACAGATACCACACCCTTTACAATGATCAAAGTCTATTCCGATCATTTTTTTATCACGAGAAATAATGGACATATCAGGACAATATATCCAACAAAACTGACAATCAATACAGTAATCTTTGTTAAACAAAGGTTTTTCAATCCGCCAATCCGCTACACTCGCGGTAAAAGAGCTTGATTGTGAGTAAGGGCGATTCTCCGGAAGCGTCGTTGCAATATCACTTACTGCACCATCAAACGTTCGGAGCATGGCACCAATTTCAAACCCATCCCATCCTTTTTTTTCCATCATGTGCTCCTTACTTCACTTCATCATACGCGCGTTGAATCGCGATCATGTTGGCATCAATAATTTTTTGTGGCAATTTTTTTAGTACACGAACCATATTTTCTTTAAAGAAGTCCATTTCATACATTCCTGATACCTTCATCAATGCACCCAGCATTGGAGTATTAGGAATCGCTTTTCCGATTGTCTCTTGGGAAATTTTAATACAGTCAACGGTATACACCTTTTTTCCCGCCAATTTTGGCTGCGAGGCGATTAACTCTTCTGTACTCATATGTGATGTAATAATATAAACAGTATCCTCTTTTTCATTCGCAGTAATATCTGCGACATAAACAAGAGCAGGGTCAATCACCAAAACATAATCTGGTTTCATATATTTTTCATGATTTAAGATGACTTTATCATCAACGCGATTGTACGCTGTCATCGCTGCTCCGCGCTTTGCTGAACCGTAAAACGCAAATGCCTGTACATGCTTACCGGTGGTGGATACAACGTCGGCTAACCCTTTAGCACCGGTCACGGCACCTTGTCCAGCACGACTATGCCATCGAATTTCTAGCATGAATTCTCCCTCTGACTTAAGTTTAAGTTGAATTTTATCAATACGTGTATTCTATGAAAGTTGCTCTTAAATGTAGCTTTTCACCCGCCATGAGCTGAAAAACCACAAATAAAGTGTTACTTTAAAACCCGCTTAGCAATGTATTGCACTGCTTCAAGGGCATTATTTTTTATAATATTAGTTAATTCAATTAATTGGAATTTATTATCATAACCGCTTGTCACTGCGACATGAGCGATACCCGCACGGTTTGCCGCTTCAATATCTAGACGGGTATCCCCGATCATCCACACGTTATCCCCTCTCTTACCCATTTGTTCCAATGCTTTAAAAATCGGTTCAGGATGAGGTTTTGGATTCTCCACATGTTCTCGTCCAATCAACACTTCAAAAAATTCCATTAATTCAAAATACTCCATTAATTCACGTGAATACAGTGCTGTTTTTGTTGTCACAATCCCTAAACGAGCAAAGGATACTGCTTCTTGAATAGCTTCCGATGCACCAGGAAGCAACACCGTCTTTTGACGCGCAATCTCTCTATAATAAAGTTTATAAGTCGCTACGTGTGAATCAATAAACGATTCATTCACTCCAACACCTGCAAACATCGTCTCTAACGTATGACCGATTTGCTCCGTGATCTTTGAATTATCGATATCGTGTAGCATTCCATGAATTTTCAAAGAGTGATGAAAACTCTCCAAAATTGCTTCAGTCGAATCAATCAAAGTTCCATCCAAATCAAACAATATTATCGGCTTCGACACTATTTTTTCTCCCACTTAATGTAATCTTCCCATATACCATTAATCGTCGGTTTAACCCCTTTAATCGATCGACTATAAACATTTATTTGATTGGGAATAACCAAAAATAGATAGGGATTTTCTCCGACAATCTGCGCAAAAATTTTCCTCTGCAATGCAGCAATTTTCTCCGGATCGGTCGAACGCTCCATCTGCTCTATCAGTCTATCAGTCTTATTCGAGTGATATCCCACCAAATTAAATCCACCGGAAATATCACTCTCACTATGCCAAAGGGTATAGGGATCAGGCGTAAGAGAAAGCGACCATCCGAGCAATACCGTCTCAAATTTTCTCGGAGCAATAACTGTATTTAAAAATGCCTGCCATTCCATAACCCTAAGTGTTACCTTTACCCCGACATCCAAAAGCTGACGCTGTAAAATTTCAGCGGCATATGGACGAATGGCATTCGAATTTGATGTTGCAATCTCAAATTCGAATGGTTTTTCGGCACTGTACCCTGCTGTCCTAAGAAGCTCTTTTGCACGTGCAAGATTACGTTTTGGCACTTTTACGCGATCGTTAAATCCTTTGGCTCCCGGTAAAAATGGTCCCGTACACACTTTAGCGTGACGCAAAAACAATACATCAATCAATGCTTCGCGGTCGATTGCCAAAGAGAGTGCTTCACGAACACGCGGATCTTGAAATTTTTTGAGTCTCAGGTTGAACCCCAAATAAGTATAACTGTGTGAAGGAAGTTCCAACGTAGTAAAACGATTATGAAAACTTTTATCCAACTGCCTCTCAAACTGCATCGGTTCTAATCCATCTACATCGATCTCACCTGATTTAAGCATTAAAAACCGTGTCATTGGATCACTGATAATATGAAAAACTATTTTATCAATCTTAGGGCGATGCTCAAAATAGCTAGGGTTTGATTCCAATACGATCTGTTTGGAAAATTCAAGCTTTTTGAGCACATAAGGACCAGTACCAATCGGAGCAGTATTAAATGAAGAACCCATAATGTCTTTTTCGTGGCTCAGAATATGGCGAGGCACAATCCCTATCATCCAAACTTCCAATGCTTTAAAATAGGGTTTTTTATAGAGAACGCGAAGAGTATATTCATCGATCACTTTAACACTTTTGACAACACGAAAATCGGATGAATAAGGTGTAATCGTCATTGGTGATTTGATCAAATCGTAGGTAAAAAGAACATCGTGGGCACTAAACGCTCTCCCATCATGCCATTTGACTCCGCGACGGAGTTTAAACTCAATCAACGTCGGCGTCACAAAACGGTATGACTCCGCTAAATCTCCGATGATTTTCTGCCCTGTCTCATCATATTTTACAAGAGAATTGAATAAAAAACCGGCGATTGAAGAACTGGGCAGATCGGTAGCAATTAGCGGGTTAAGACGCGCAGGGTTGGAGGAAGCATTCAGGTGCAACGTTGAAGCAATTAGCCAAACACTCTGTAAAAGAAGTAATAATAGTTTCAATTTCAACCTATTTTTAAATAAGATTATAACATCTAATTTTTTCTTTTTTTCAGAATATATATTCAGATGGTACTATAATAAATGATGAAATTGAATTTACTCTATGGGGTATAATATCCCATGGAATTTGAAAGTAACTAAAAGTTTAAAATTCGGTATTTATTGAATTACGGGTATCCGCTTTAATATTATAATAGCGTTGATCATCTCCTACAGAAACTTTCGCCATAATATCCCATCGACCTGCTTTTGGCAAATCAACAGCACTAAAAGTATATTTACCATCAACAACCGTCGCTATTGAGAGATTAATATCAAATTTATTCATGTCCGGTCGAGTTAGTATAACATCAATTTTTGCATCATTGACCATATTACCCATTTTGTCACTTAAGTTATACTCGATAACTGTCCCTTTTTGAGCAATTTGCGATGTCAAAAAAGTAATTGAATATTTTCGATCAAATGCGATTTTCGCTTCTATAATTTCATTTGCATCCCTGTCATATTCATGGTAATTTTGCATACCGTATTCTGACATCTCTACCGGATTATTTATTGCTACTTTTATCGTCCAGACACACGCACCAATAACACCAACGATAGAGAGTCCGATGATAATGGGCCATTTCGTTCCGGGGTTTTTAAACATTTGATGATCCCTCTTTTCTACGCAAGTATTTTCCCCGCAAATATTTGAAAACTGCAAAAAGAATAATACCGTAAAAGATTACCCGTAAAATATCGATAAAATTTTTACTTCCACTACCTGCAGATGAGCTTAAGGTAACATTGTGATGCTCAGCGATCTGTTCTGCTACATCGCTATAGCCATTAAACATTGCAACCGAGTATTTAGAAACAATTTCAGCCCCTTTGGCACGTTCTGCCAAAATTGGTAAAATTGTCCCTCCTCGATTACTGATAAGTTCTGCAGCTTCATCATAACTGCGTGCAAACATAATGGCACTCACAACAGAACCCATAAAGGTTGCATTGGGGCTCAGAAC
>NZ_JBAQPS010000096.1:0-8375 GCF_049305995.1 Sulfuricurvum sp. | reverse complement strand
TGAGGAGTTTCGCACTTTTTTCAGAGACATTACGTTTTAAATTTGAGAGACGATTGCGTAGGAGCTCAACGGTCTCTTTGGAGAGGTGTTTGATCTCTTCGGTATCGAACCTAATATCATCACTGATGGCTTCAAGTCGGGTGATCATAATAGATGAATTACGATTTTTAAGTGAGTGGATCACTTGGATGAAAAGGGTATCGATGTTATCGAGTTCCTCTTCGATCGTTTTGTACTCTGCACGGTAAAGTGCTTTGACCTCTTCGGGGACATAGAGGAGGTATTGGTGGAATTTTTCGATCGATTTGTAAAGGGCTGAGCGGATTCCGAGCAAGGTGCCGCGTAAAATCGTATCCGCTTGGTTTGGAGTTGCATCGGCAATGTTGAGGGCAGTTTGAAGAATGCTGGCCAAAATACGACGGATACGAACGGCATTGAGGACATTGGCATTGAGGGTTTCAAAGGTGATCTCTTTGATGATTTCGTGGAGGGTCTCTTCGATATCAGAACCTTTTTCGAGGGTCGTGATAATCGCACTCTCTACCATCTCTTCGAGAATATCCAAAAGATCAACCGATTGAATCTTGATTTGGTGAAGTTTCTCCAGTATTGTCTCATTATTAGTAAACAATTTTTCCAAAATATCGAAAAAACGGTATTTGAGTTGTTGTAGTTCATCACTTTTGCGGGCAATTTGACGTTCGATTTGCTCTTTTTGGGCGATGAGATCTTCAAGTTCATTGTGAAACGAGAGGGTTGTCTCTTTTAAAAGTGCTGTGGTCAATTCTCGAAGCTCTTGGAGAGGCATATCGGGAATATTTTGAGCTGAAAAGTGCTCATGGATATTTGTGGTTAATGTTTCTGCTTTCATTCGTAATCCTTTAGAGTACCATTTTTATGTGGGGATGGGCTTTGAGTGTTTCGTAAAAATAGGTTCGTTCGTCTTCATTATGCACCAAAAGTTCTAAGTTCATACTGATGTATTTTCCCCCTTTGCTGACATTGGAGGGGTTGAGTGAGTATTGGCGTTCACTAAAAATCTCGATGGCAGCAATCTCTATTCCTGCTCGCTCATACGCAACGACTTTATAACACCATGTGCATGGATAGGTTAGCTCAACTTTTTGGGTTGTTTCGTTGATAATCACCACTTTTGCCTCCTGATTTGGTTTCGAGTTGGATGGGACCGATCACCATGCTTTTATCGATCGCTTTGAGCATATCGTAGATGGTGAGTAATCCGATGCTGGTGCCAGTTAACGCTTCCATCTCTACTCCTGTTTGACCGCTGAGCTTTGCCGTGACGATGAGACGAAATCCCGGTAATTCGGGAAGTTCATCGATATCACAGTTGACCCCGCTGAGATTGAGAGGGTGGCACATAGGGATGAGGTCGGATGCTTTTTTCGTCCCCATGATCGCTGCGATGACTGCCGTTTGCAAAACGGGCCCTTTTTTCGCAGTTTGGGTGATGACGGCATCAAATGCATCTTGGCTCATCGTGATGAGTCCGCTGGCAACCGCAACACGGGAGGTTGTGTTTTTATCGGAGACATCAACCATTTTGGGTCGGTCGCGTTCATCGAGATGGGTTAAATTCATCTAGTTCTCTTTTACAATTCTTTTTATTATTATAGCTTAGAGTTGTAAATCGGGTATTGATTAAAAAATAATCATATTAGCGATAAAAATTGGGCTATAGTTTTGTCATGAGATTTTGGTGATGCTAAAGGATAGTATGTAATTCCGAAATCCTCATAAAACCTCCTTCAAGATTCCTAAGGATTGCTCTGCTTTGATGACTACATCGTAGGGCAAGACTTTTAAACAGACAATCAAATACAAATTAATACATTAGGGGAAAAAGATGCAAAATTTAGTACGAAGTTACGCCGCAAATGCCCCGTTGATCGAAAAATTCATCCTTACATCCTTGGGCCGAGTCAGTTTAAAAACGTTCAATGTACAGCTTGCGGAGCGTCTTTATAAAACATTTCCGAGTTTGGAACTCATTTACAAATGCGATGAAGGATTTATCCAAAATTCGCCGAATATTTATGCGGATCGCGAAGAGGGGCACCATGCCGGAATCGATCGAGCCTATTTGGTCGATGAGGTGGCTATCCAAAAGGGATACCATGTGAGTGAGCCTTATATCTCTACCGCTACAGGACATTTGTGTATCACGGTGATTTATGCAGTGGGTGATGGCTATTTATTTTTGGATTTTCGGGTCCGGAGTTTGTTAGAGCGGTTTGATTTGATTGAGAAAAACGATGTCTTTAAGCGGATCAATCGTTCGTCGTATGCGGTTATCGGAGGCGGATTGCTCTTTTTCGGGGTATTTGTCGTACTGTATGGATTTTATACTTTCGGAGGATATATCGTAGGATCTGAGCCTCTCTCGATGGATACGGTATTTAAGCCGATTATCGCTCTGACGTTGGGGCTGGCGGTGTATGATTTAGGTAAAACCATTTTCGAGCAGGAGGTATTGCCTCGTACTCAGCATGTGAGTGATGCGTTTAATGCTAAAACATTGCTCAATTTTTCGGTATCTATCATCATTGCATTATTGATCGAAGCGTTGTTGGTCGTCTTTAAAATCGCACTTCATGATTATAAAGATCTACCGTATGCATCGACACTGATCGCTGCATTGGCATTTTTACTGTTGGTATTTGCAGTCTTTATTTATCTGGTGCGCAAAAGCGAGAAAGAGCCTCTTGATATTCGTGCGGATGGTTGAGATTTGTAAACGGTGCCTCATCCGAAAAATCGACGTAAAGGGTCTTAGAATTAGCCAGAAGTTTGCCGAGTCGGTGATCCCCCTCGGCTAACATTCGTTCAAACTCTCCCAATAAAGAGCGGTGGTAGATGCCGCATAAGGGGTGACTCCCCTCTGAGGTTTTGGCGATTACCGCATCCAACTGCCCATTATCTGCATCGATCAAAGCTTGAAATATAGGTTCATCCACAAACGGGGTGTCGACACTCAAAACCATAATCCGCTCATCCATAATTTCTCGAAAAGCACTTACAAATCCTGCGGTAGGGGCATATTCAACCTCTTGGGGATCGAGGATGAAATCAGCGTTAAAATCAAATTTATCGGCAGTTTTGGTTGAGATAGCTACACGCGTGAAAAGCGGAGTGAGGCGCTGGTATTGGAACTCTGTTAGGGAGGTGAACTTTTCGAAAGGGAGAAGCGATTTATCTTCTCCCATACGAGAGCTTTTTCCCCCCGCAAAAATAATGCAGGCAAGTGAGAACATTATTGTGCGAATGCTGCTGCGAGGATTTTATCCATACCCGGTGTTGCACCGCTTTGGAGGTATTGTAAAACCAATGGAGAGAATTTATCGATCATAGAAGCATCCATTCCTAAAAAGGAGAATTGAGAGCTGAGACTTCCAAGTCCGAGTATTCCTGCCGGTGCTGCGTTAAGAAGAGCTCCTGCTTGCGGTACTTGTTTGGTTAGGGTAGTAAAATCGGTCGGTTTCATGTTTCCTTTTGCATCATTAATAACGGCTGCAGCGCCTCCGATCGCTTGAGTCGGGGTAACACCGAGGGTAGAGGTGATGTTTTTAATCAACGGATTAGAGGTGAGGGCACTATCGGCGATAGGAGCAGCACTTTGGGCTACGGGTGCTACGCTTTGCATGAGTGAACCGAAATCCAATGCATTTGCATTGGAAACCAAAAGTAATAAAGCGGCTACGGTGAGTGAACGCATGAGAATCTCCAATGATTGTATTTTTAAAGTATAGCTAATCCAAAATATAACGGTTATTATACTTTGAGGCTAGATTATTGTAGGGTAAAAATGTGGATGAAAAGTGCATAAATAGCTATAAGTGGTAACAAAAATAACTGGATTTCAATTTTTTACACTAAAATACGACATCTTCTCAATGGAACATGAATGGCGACTATCTACGATCTCAAACCCGCATTCCAAAACCTCCTTCGCCCGATTGTTGGAAGATTGGCAAATATCGGGATAACCCCGAACCAAATTACCTACTTGGCATTAGTACTTTCTTTTATCGCGGGTGGAGCGGTTGCTCTCACCCATGGTGCGATGTGGACACTTCTTTCGATCCCTGCGGTGATGTTTGTGAGAATGGCACTCAACGCGATTGATGGGATGCTCGCCAAAGAGTACGATATGAAAAGCGACGCGGGGGCGATGCTCAACGAGATGAGTGATGTACTCTCGGATGCGGCACTTTATCTGCCGTTTGCTCTGATCGCAGGAGTCTCTGCCATTTGGGTCGTGCTGTTTGTTGTTGTCGCGATCCTCACCGAGATGGCGGGGGTACTGGGGGCGCTGATCGGCGGAGTACGTCGGTATGATGGTCCGATGGGGAAAAGTGATCGTGCATTTGTGATCGGTTCACTCTCGCTTATGCTTGGGCTTGGAGTTTTGCCCGAGGGTTGGTTTGATGCCATCATGATCGTCGCGACACTGATGGGGGGATGGACGGTACTTCGACGTTCGATGAGAGGATTACCATCATGATAGAGACTATCACCACACTTTTTTCAGGTAAAAGCGGAATAGTTCTTCTGATTATTTTAGGGATTTTGGCGTTTGCCACCGTGATCGTATCGGTTATATTTCGTACCAAAACCTCCCAAGAACTCAAAGACCGCGTCTACTCATGGTGGATTATTATCGGGGCATTTATACTCGGGGCGATGCTCAACACGACGGTAGCAATGTTCTTTTTCGCCCTCATCAGCTATCTCGCCCTCAAAGAGTATTTCACCCTCATCCCGACCCGTCGCACCGATCGTCGGATCATCTTTTACGCCTACCTCTCCATCGTGTTTCAGTACTGGTTCGCGGGTTTACAATGGTATGGGATATTTATCATTTGGATACCCGTCTACCTCTTTTTACTCCTCCCGTTTCGTCAGGTACTCATCGGAGAGACGCAGGGATTTTTAGAGAACACGAGCCGCGTACAGTGGGGGCTGATGATGTTCGTCTTCGGTCTCAGCCACCTCGCCTATATGATGACGTTGCCTGCTGTGGCGGGGCATGATGTAGGAGGTAAAGAGCTGGTGCTCTATCTCGTCGTCCTCACCGAACTTAATGATGTGTTGCAGTATCTATGGGGTAAAGCATTCGGCAAACATAAAATCGTCCCGAAAGTAAGCCCCAATAAAACGATCGAGGGGTTTGTGGGGGCATTTATCACCCTCAGCGCTCTCGCGGTAGCATTTTCGTTTCTCACCCCGTTTACGACGCTTCAAGCACTCGCGGCTGGGATGCTCATCAGCGGCGCAGGGTTTGTCGGCGATGTCGTCATCTCGATGGTCAAACGGGACATCGGAGTCAAAGATTCGGGGCATCTATTGCCGGGGCATGGGGGGATACTTGATCGTGTCGACAGTCTCACCTATACCGCACCGCTCTTTTTCCATTTCACCTACTATCTCTACTATTAGGATAATGAGATGCTAAAATGGCTCTTTTTCGCCCTCATCGTCCGTCCTACGGTACTGCTAATCTTCGGGGTTCATGTGCGGGGGCGCGAACACCTCAATCACGACAAACCCTGCATCATCGTCGCCAACCACAACAGCCATCTCGATACCCTTGTCCTCATGAGCCTCTTTCCCTTGCGCAAAATCCACCGTATCCGCCCCGTCGCGGCGGCGGACTATTTTATGAAAAACCGCCTCATCGCGTGGTTCTCGACCCAGTTCATCGGGATTATCCCCCTGAGCCGAAAGGTAGAGAGATCGCACACCCATCCCCTCGAATCAGTGCGCCAAGCCCTCGAAGCAGGAGATAGTATCATCCTCTTCCCCGAGGGGAGTCGCGGGGAAGCAGAACAGATGAGCAAATTCAAATCGGGGGTCGCCCATTTGGCAAAAATGGCTCCCCATATCGGCGTTGTCCCCATCTATCTCGGCGGTGCGGGAAAAGTACTCCCAAAAGGGGAAGCGTTGCTCGTCCCCTTTATTATCGATGTACATATCAATGAGCCGATGATGATCGGCGAGGAAGATGCCCAAGCGTTTACGGAGCGGTTGGAAGAGGTTATTAAAAAGGCGGGGGAGAGGGATGTGTAACTCCGTTCGCCCTGAGCCTGTCGAAGGGTGCGCTGTTCATGGTTCGACAAGCTCACCACGAACGGTGTGAGGTTATTCACATATCCACCATTGAAAACCCCTTATACTCAACCCTATACGCTTTAAAATCACCGATCAGCTTTAGGCTTTTATTTTTGAGCACATCCAAATCGATTTTTTTAGGATTTAGTTTGACTTCCGCAATCAGTACCTTTTTTTCCAGTTCATTGAGCGCGACAATATCGATTTCATTCTCATTGTTTCGCTCCCAGTAGGTACCTATGAGAGAATAATTTTGAGTCCCTTTGAGCTGTTCAATAAAATATTTCTCCAAAAATTTTCCTGCATACGTACTGTAGTCACGTTCGACGATAGAGCGTACATAGGGGTAATTACCTATCTCTACCGCACTTTTGTTTTTGTAGATAAAGCGAAACCAGAAATTAAAAAAATTATCACTAATCTCATATTTTTGGGTTCGGCTCCCCTCTTTGGCGAGTACCGGCTTTATCTTTCGGATAACCGTATATTCGTTCTCCAACCGATCCAAATACCCTCCGATATTACGTTCCAAAATCGATTCAATCGCACTTCGTGATGTTTTAGACGAAGCGATGAGTGAGAGGATGGAGAAATAGGTGGTGTACTCTTTTCCAAACTCTTCGATCAAAAGATTCTTCCCCTCCTCCAAAAAGAGTGAATCCTCACTAAAAATCAAATCAAGCTGTTTTTCTTGTGTAAATGCACCCGCATCCACAAACAATTCGACATATTTCGCCACTCCTCCGGTAAAAATATAAAACGATAGCAGATCCTCATTCGTAAAGTTACTGTTGTAATCGTTCAAAATCTCTTTGAGGGTATCGACACGAAAGGGCTGCAAATGGATCTTTGCATCGGCACGACCGAATAGAGGCTCTTTTTTATCCTCAAATATCTTTTTCATCAGTGAATAGATCGATCCGCTGAGGACGAGGTTCATTTTTGTCGAGTCTTTGTACTCATCCCAAATGTTTTGCATATCGGAGTATATAGAGGGGTTAATCTGCAAAAACTCTTGAAACTCATCGATGATGAGGGTAATCGCCCTCTCTTTGGACAAGAGCATCATGTATTCAAAGAGGTCTCTAAATTTGGTAAAACTGCCCAGTATTTTTAGATCGAGAGTATTTTGTAGGATGGTGATGAACTCTTCGCACAACAATGCTTCATTTTTTTTGGATACGAAAAGGTAGACTTTTTGCTCAAACGCCTCTTTGATTAGTTTGGTTTTACCGATACGGCGACGACCGACGACGACGGTCATTTTTGATCCATCATGTGAGCTTGATTCGATACTTCGGAGCTTTTCGAGTTCTTTCTCTCGGTTATAAAATTTCATTGGGTCTCTTTTGTATTTTATATTACTGTAATGTATATTACTATAATAGTAATTCTGTGTCAACACATAAAAATAAATTTTGCTACTCATCAAATCAAAAACAAAATATGTTTAAGATAAACTGCTTTGGATGTTTTAGAGGTTATTAAAAAGGCGGGGAAGCGGGATGTATAAGAAAAAAAGGAATTTTTTAAAATGGCTGATAAATATTTTATTCGGATGGATACCGTATGTACCAAAAGCAATGTGGGGGATGTGGACGATAAAACATAAAGGCTCATGGCCTCATGCCTTACGGGCAATAGGTTTTTTTATTTTACCAGTTTGGTTGATATTAGAAGGTTTGTCAACAAAAATTGATTATGACGATTTTTCCACACCGTTTCCATCCTATCAAGAACTCAGGACTGATAGTGGAACACTCAAATATCTAAAATACGCTAAACGCCAGTTTGATTTAGGGCTTATAAAATCTGACGGTTCCAATATCCATATTCAAAGGCGATATCAATATCTTAGTGGCATTGTCAGTTGGTATGAGGATAAAGACGGCATATTGAATCGAGACCTCTCGTATCCTGTAACAATCAGATGGTTTCCACTAGCACACGGCAGTGTATGGATAGCAGAGATAGAGAGAGACGGCAAAATCGTCATACCTTATGCTAAAGGGAAAGAAGCATTTAATGCATTAATAAAGAAAAATGAAAACGAAAATTTTTATACCTTTTGGCTTCCACTTTTTGCTTTTGTGATGATCATTATCTTTGAAGCTTCGGCAATACGTAAATATAACTAAGGAGAAATAGATGGCAACAATAGGATATACATTATACAGTTCACAAGTGAATCTGATGGATGGGAAACAAGGAGTCGAGAAGAGTTTTAACCCTGCGGATGGTTC
>NZ_JBAQPS010000095.1:0-2640 GCF_049305995.1 Sulfuricurvum sp. | reverse complement strand
GCATGATTTCATCCAACGATTGAGCATACTCCATCAACGGCTCTTCCAAATCGCATTCACGGAAGATTTTGAGTACATTTGCCCCTAATAAAATCCCTGCACCATCAGATCGGAGTGCATCGGCTTTTTCGATAAGGATAGGAGTAAACCCTATATGTTCTAGTCGATTTTTACACATCAGCCCCGCTACTCCGCCTCCGACAATGAGGATTCTTTCAGTTTTCATTGTTTGTAACCTAAAATTTTGAGTGTTTGCAACAACAGCGCCATGTTTTCTTCATACAGTTTACTATTTTGTTTCACTTTCATCAGAGTTAATGTCCCCTCAATCGATGCAACAATGAATTGCGCCATAGCGTAAGGTTCAAAAGAGGTTTCCATTATCCCTCCGTTTTGAGCTTTTTTCAGATTTTCGGCAATTAGTGTAATCCAACGATCTAAGATTGATTCGAGGAGAATTTTAAAATCCTCATCCAACGCACTCATCTCCTGAATCATCTGATTAAGAGGACATCCGTGTTTAAACTCAAACAGACATTTTCCCATAATCGTCGCACTCGGCAGAGCCGCAAATATCGCTTCGAGTGCGTGAATCGGGTTATTATATCGATTAAAACTACCACCCCAAAAATGGTCAATAAACCCTTCACCGACGATGCGCATCGATTCCAACGCCAGCTCTTTTTTGGAGCTGAAATAGTGATACATCCCCCCTTTGGACGTACCGGCTTTTTTAAGTAAATCGTTAAGATTGCTCGCATTGTATCCCTCGTGATAAAGCGATTCGAACATCGTTTGAATCAAAATGTCTCTCATATTTTCTTTCATGGCTCAATTATATCATTTCGCACTGTTTTCTCAATTATCTCGTAAGCTATATGATCGCCGATGTCTATGCCGTAGTACGCTATCTCTATTTTTCCCATTGGATTTATCAAAAAATCGGCAGGAAGCCGCTGTATCTCATTTTCGATACTGCCGGGAAAAAATCCGCGTAGAAAAATCGATTTGAGTATTTGGTGCGGTCTGATAAAAAAAGCTTTAATCAGCCCCAACCATGATGTCTCTACATGGTACAGTTTATAGATATCTAAACTCGGATCACCGATAATAGGATAGTTCAATGGCTGCTTTCCAACGTATTCGGCGAGTTTATCGTCAGGTGATTGAAATACCGCTATCATCTCTAATCCAAGAGTTTGAAAATAATCCCTTTTTTGTATCGATTCGTGCACTCTCAGATTGCAAAACGGGCAGGACGCATACCGATAAAAACTGAGTAAAAGGTATCTGCCTCGATAGAGATCAAGATTGATATCATCGCCTTGGAAACTTCTCGCTTTAAACCATGGAGCACTGTTCCCCTCTTTCAATCGGCTCATCGGTGTTCCTTCGCCATTTTCATCGGTTGTTTCTGTAATTTATGAATCTCGTTAATCTGCCTTCGCACGGCATCTTTCCAAGAGATTTGCGGAATATAATCTAAAAGTTTTTCTGCTTTTGTATTGTCGGTATTTGTATTTTTGAGCAAATGAACGATTGAACGTGTGACCAGCGGATCGAACGGCATCAGCGGATTAAGTATCTCCATAAAATGACCAAAGAGGTGTGCAATGGGAAACGAAACGCTAAAATGGGGATACGGATAACCAAATTCATTATGAATAAATTCTAACACCTCTTTGACGGTCGGGATTTCTGCACCCAATACGTTGATTCCCTCGTACGGATGCGGCATGGTCGGTGCAAATGCAGCTTTGGCAAACGCTTGTGCAATCTCCTCGCCTGATGTCAGCGGCATTGGTGTTCTTCCACCTTCGAGTAGAGGAACAAGATAGGTTTTTAAGCGCGGTAATAGTATCGGCAAAAGTCCCAGTCCGTAATGTTCACCGACAAAAAGACCGCATCGCAGATTAATCACTTCAAAATCTTTAGTAGCTTTTTGGCGTAAATATTCCTCAATCTCAATGACATTATTGAGATGCGGCCAAAAATTTACTTTATTCCCTTTCGAGTTTGCGTCGTTCGCGACATTTGCATTTGCCGCACTGGTCGTAGAGAGGTTAATAAAGCGTTTAACACCTGATGCTAGCACCGTATCGATAAGGGCAATAGTCGGCTCAAAAAACAATTTTTTAGACTCTTTTTCATGTCCATACAATGCCGTCCACGAAAATGCATTAATGACAATATCGGCGTCACGAAAAAGATTTGATAGATAGAATCGATCTCGGATATCTCCTGAAATAATTGTCTCATCCTTCAATTTTGGATGTATATGTACGGCGTTTCGACATCCCAATATCAGCTCACATTCTTCGTTTTTGAGCCTCAGAGCGACATGCGTACCGACAAATCCGGTAGCACCAAGTACAACAATACGTTTCATAACAACCTCCCACCATCAAACAGACCAAATAGTCTGATTTTAAGAATAATACCACAGACTGTTTGGTCTGTCAAGTTTATTATGTGTTAAATTCTAAAATAGGGACGACTCACCATCGATGAAGATTCCCATGGTATGGCTACAATGATAAGAATAAATGCTATCGTATACCAAATAGCAATCGTTCGAAATTTTAATCTATCACTATTTTGACGTTTGGAAATCATAGAGCCAAGAGTGATAATTAAAAT
>NZ_JBAQPS010000094.1:0-6272 GCF_049305995.1 Sulfuricurvum sp. | reverse complement strand
AGATGTCACAGGTTCGAGTCCTGTAATTCCCACCATTATTTTTGGCGCTGCAGCGGTAGTTCAGTTGGTTAGAATACCTGCCTGTCACGCAGGGGGTCGCGGGTTCGAGTCCCGTCCGCTGCGCCATCTTCATAATCTGTACTCTTTTTAATCTGCCCATTCAACAATCAAGTGCAACTTCAAAAATTATATTTTCGTGCAACTGTCCCTTCCGGATGATTATACCAACCCGAATCAGAGTAATCGTCTTTAGGTTGATTTTTGCGTACTTTTACGAGGGTAAACATCCCCCCCATCTCGATCGGGCCAAACGGTCCGCGTCCGGTCATCATCGGTAATGTGTTTTCAGGATTTTTCATCCCCATCTCGACCATATCCTGCATCTCAGCCATTCCGTTTTTACCCATCGGCATATACATATAATCAGGCATCAGATCGCTGATTTTTTCGGTCAAATCGTCTTGTTTCACCCCGATCATGTTCGGAACATTGTGTCCCATCGGTCCCATCGTATGGTGCGATTTATGACAGTGAAACGACCAGTCTCCCTCTTCGGTAGCAATAAATTCAAAAGCTCTCACCTGCCCCACACCGATATCGATGGTGACTTCGGGCCAACGGGCACTTTTAGGAACCCATCCGCCGTCGGTGCACGTCACCTCGAACGGATGCCCGTGCATGTGAATCGGGTGGTTCGTCATGGTGAGATTTCCGACACGAATACGAACACGATCCCCCACTCTGACATTCATCGAGTCAATCCCCGGAAAAACACGGCTGTTGAAACTCCAGATATTAAACTCCGTCATAGTGGAAGGGTTTGGGGTATACGTCCCAGGCGCCACATCATAGCTGGAGAGTAAAAAACAAAAATCCCGATCCACTTTATGCTCTTTCGGACTTTTTGGGTGAACGATAAACATCCCCATACACCCCATCGCCATCTGCACCATCTCATCGGCATGAGGATGATACATAAACGTTCCGCTTTGACGAAGGGTAAATTCATACACATACGTCTCACCCGGAGCAATCTGTACCTGAGTCAATCCTCCTACCCCGTCCATCCCGTTAGGGAGGATCAATCCGTGCCAATGGATCGTCGTATGCTCAGGAAGCTTGTTCGTCACGATCAGCCGTACTAGGTCCCCCTCAACCGCTTCGATTGTCGGTCCAGGAGAGGTACCGTTGTAGCCCCAGCAGTTGACCACCATTCCGGGTGCAAACTCACGAACAACCGGTTCAGCGATAATACGAAACTCTTTTACCCCCTCTTTCATTTCATAAGGGAGGCTCCAGCCGTTGAGTGTAACGACGGGATTGTACTTTTTCCCCTCTTTTGGGGTAATGATCGTAGCGGGGGAGAGAACCCGTTTTGGATCTTTGACAAGGGTAAGCTGACGTTTATTGCTTTCATGTGCGCCATGGTCATGTTCGGAGGCTTTAAGATTGGAACTGAGTGCTGCGGATGCGATCAATGCCGCACCCAAACCTAAAAAATCGCGTCTATTATTTCCCACTAGAGTTTCCCCCCTATCGTATATTCTAAATCGGCTTGTGCCCTCTTATACTCTCCCAGCGCATCAAGCGCTTCCATTTTTGCCTCGCCCGCACGTCTCTGATCTTCGAGCAGTTCATAAATGCCATCTAGCATCCCGTTATAGAAAAGCTGTGTCTCTTCTAAAATCTGCTGATTGGTTTTCACAATCACCTCATTGTATGAGATTGCAATATCATACGTATATCGAAGGTGTGCATACCCCTCACGCACCTCTGAGCGAATATTAACGGCTGTTTCATAAAGGCGATGAACGCTTTGATTGTAAATTGCCTGCGATTTACTTACCCGAGCCTGTCCGAAATCAAAAAGTGGGATGGGAAGCTTTATCCCAAACATATTAAATCGCTTTTCGCCCGTTCTTTTTTCACTCTCGATCGATAGATCCACTTCATCTAGGAGCCGTGTATTCTCACTGTATCCGGCCTGCTTTGCGGCATAATCGACTGATTTCATCGCACTGCGCATATCGAGACGGTTGATGATCGCATGTTGTTCCAACCCGGGTTCCAAAACAGCAGGCTCAAGACGTGTTAATGGTTCTGTACTCAAGATATAATGAGTTTGCTCCCCATACACTCCTAAAACTTTATTCAAGGACTCACGCGCCGCAGCATTTTCACGAGCGAGCTTTATCGATTCTACGCGAGCACGCTCATAGCTATCTTGAATTTTGAGCATATCCCGTTTTGAGAGATTACCGGCAGTATATTGACGAACCGCCAGTTGGAGTGATGCTTCATACGATTTTAAAATCGAACGATTAAGAGCAACTTTTTCCTCAGCTACTCGTGATTCTATGTAGCTCTTCTTTGCATCTCTTGCACTGCGTAAAACCATATCGCCGATAGTGAGAGTCGCCTCTTCGAGTGCCAATCCGCCAAGTTCGCGCCGCAGAGGAATCCAAAGAAGATCCAAAAAAGCTACCTCCACACTGATCGTGGAAGTAGTGATACCGTTAGCGCGTCCGATACTGTACCCCAGCAGTGGATTACGCATAAGTCCCGCTTCCACCAGTTCACTCTGAGCAATCCCGATATTTTCATAGCTTTGCTGCAATGTACGGTTGTTAATCAACATAATCCGCAGAACATTTTCCTGTGTCAAAGGTTCTGACAAAAGGACGCGCACACTCTCATCAACACTCGCAGCTTCTTGAGGTGTTTTGATCCATTCAAGATTTTTGCTCCCCTGCTCCAGTGTGAGCTGATTGACCGAATCAAACGCTTCTTTTTGAGAGATGGTAGAACATCCCGAAAAGATGAACAATGCCGCTAACGAGGTAGTAACAGTTTTTACTACCATTTCGCACCTCCATATCCCGTCGCATTTTGATCCTCTTTCTGGACACACCCCTCTTCGACAACATCAACGGCAGGCGCAGGAGGTGAGTAAACACTTTTTCCCTCCGTAGCGTTCGGGGAGCTGGGAGAAACTTTTATCTCTTCACCGCTTGCACTGATCACTCCTATGAAAAATAAAATCAGGATACGGTTCATTTCTTGATCTTTATAATGACATTTTTGCCCTCTTTTTGGACAAATTCAAAATTCACTTTATCCCCTACTTCCAACGGATGGGTCAGATCATGATCTATCACGTCGAATTCCATATTCATAGCAGGCCATTTAAGCTCTGGTATCGGATTATGGAAAATACGGATACTCTCATGATTTTGGGCAATCGATTTTACCGTTCCACTTGCCCGCACTGTTTTCTCTGCGACAACCCCGTTTTGTGGATGATCATGATGTTCATCCCCCATCGCCATTGCGGGAGAAACTGTTCCCAAAATAGCCATCAGCATTACAGAAATAAATTGCATAAAAACTCCTTTTTTTTGTTAAAACAGTTTAACACATCTATAAAAAAAAATTATCAACAAAGTAATAACCGTATTAACGCGTTTACTCTAATCCACTCTTCAGACAAATATGCCATAGAATAAAAAGGAGCCTTAAATGGTCGCATTACTCATCACCCGCGATTCCAAAGGACATACTCAGTGGAAGCGACCAGATCGAAGTGCGCTATATCCTCTCCCACTCAATGATGAAACGGATTTTGGATTTTCAACGACGCGTTTCTCATCCCCTCTTTGTCTCATTCGTCCATAACCATATCCACGTCGGGATCGGTACGGGAAAAGATTTGTTTGAACCGGCAGTTTTTACCTCGTTGCTCGATTATAAACATGCGATGGAATATGTGAATACCCTTCAAAATACGATCGGATTGGTCGAAGAGTTGAAGCTCAATGAAAAATTATGGAGTAAAGAGTAAAATCTATAGAAACGGCTTCCACTCTTTTTCCCAATCAGTATTCATCAAATCATCACTGTTCCTAGTAATTTGTTTTGGCTGAATACTTCTCCCCAATGAAGTGTGAAACACTTCCAAATTTTCCCCCGTCCCCTCAATCTCGAAAATCGCCCCCTTCTCTCCGAACTCTTTTGAGAGTATCCGAATATTCTTTTGAGTGGTTTCATATTCGACCATGGAGACATTCGAGTAGTTGCATTCGATTTTTTCGATTATGAGTTTTTCATAGGGCAATAACTCCGCTTGTGCGTACGCCGCATTCGCCGCTTCGGCATAGGCACGCACCAATCCTCCGGGTCCTAGCTTCGTCCCGCCGAAATAACGCACTGTGATAATCGCGGCATTAATCAGCTCATGTCCTTGCAACACGCTCAAGGTCGGTTTCCCCGATGTCCCTTTGGGCTCACCGTCATCACCGCTGTATTCGACGATCTGATCAAACTCATTGAGATAGCGATACGCACTCACCCAATGTACCGCTTTGGGGTGTTGCTCTCGAAGCCGTTTCATCTCCTCGTCATACATCGACATCGGTATGAGATGAGCGATAAATTTTGATCCTTTGATCTCGATCAAATCGCTAAAGAGTTTCGCTACTGTTTTCATAATGGCATTATAGTATAATCGCACATTTTATTTTGGGAGTCATTATGATCGATTTTTTGATGAGCGGATACGGATTAGGGTCTATGGGGCTAATCGGTATCATCCTTTTTTTAGTCTATCTTAAACTGATGAAATGGGTATTTAAAATCGCTATTTTCGGTATCATCGCACTTGGAGCCTTTTGGTATTTTAACCCGCCGATGCTGGGGTAATTGAAATTTGGTTTTTTAAGTCAATAATATGTCCATGATCGTCATGATAAACAGTTACCAATTGGCTATTCGCGCACTTCTCCAGTTGGGCTTTATTAAGATTAAAATAATCAACATAATCATCGGCATGATAAATCAAATGCTCACTTGGAGCACGATGGCGATTTAATCGTGACAGGATAAACAGTATAATCGGTGTTACGCTTAAGACAAATACTGCATGTTCAAATGTTACACTGCTGATATTTTCATAGATCCAATCGGCTATTTCATCTGCCGGAACTTCTAAGGTAATGATTTTATAAAAAATCACCAATACCGGTTTCCATAGATAAATAAATCCTAACCAAAGTCCAATCGTTAAAGCATCCCAGAACCATTTTTTTCGCTTAGGTAATTCATGACGTTTATTGATAATCAATGTTTCGACAGACATTTTAACCCTTTTTTTTCGGTAATTGTTGATGAACACCACGGTCTGGGCTAACCCATCTAGCTCGACCTTTTTTACCGAATAAAACTTTAGGAAGAGCTGTGACAGCGGTAAACAGATTAAGTAGCCAGTAGGCAAATGGATACCAAATCATCCAGTAATAATTTTTTCCCAAACCTTCATCATAATGACCATCCAACCATTTACTGATCGCAAACTGTATCAAACATGCACCGATTAAAATAACGCTACTTTGATCAGGAAGTATCGGAGATTGCTGAGGCATCAGATAGTTGATGGGGAGCAATAAACTTGCAAACCATACTAAAAATACCAATACCATACTATACGCCCAAAGGGTGCTGAGCATAAGTTCGGTCATAAGAGCCCACAAATGGGTTTGTTTGTGGGAAAATAATACTTTAAAATTTTTAAGCATCACCTGTGCTCCACCCATAGCCCAGCGCAAACGTTGTTTCCACAACCCGCTTAGTGTCTCCGGCATTAAAATCCACACCAAAGCCCGAGGCTCAAAACGGACATCCCAACCGTTTCGTTGAAGTTTCCATGTAATATCGATATCTTCGGTCAACATGTCCGGACTCCAATAACCTACCTCATGCACTGCCGCTTTTCGAAATCCGGTAATAACGCCCGATACGGTAAATAGACGACCGAAACTGCGCTGTGCCCGCTTGATCATCCCTACAATCGAGGAAAACTCACCGACTTGAATTTTACCTAACAAACTCGTTCGGTTCCGTATCCGTGGGTTACCCGTCACTGCGGCGACTTCGGGATAACGGATAAAATGTTTCACCATCCAATGGAGACAATGTTGATCGATCAATGCATCCCCATCAATACAAATAAGATATTCGTACTTGGCCAACAAAGCCCCAGATTGAAGAGCTAACGCTTTACCCTGATTTTCAGCTAAATTGACCACTTTTAATTTCGGATTATCTTTTGCCAATGCAACCAATATCTCTAATGTATCATCCTTGCTTCCATCGTTAATGGCGATAACTTCAAATTCAGGGTAATCAACATTGAGGGCATAGGTAATCGTTTCAATGGCATTTTGCCCTTCATTGTAACAAGGGATCAAAATACTCACCCCTTGCCAATTTTCATTAGC
>NZ_JBAQPS010000093.1:0-4499 GCF_049305995.1 Sulfuricurvum sp. | reverse complement strand
GTTTAAAGCCATTGGATTTGAAATCATTAAAAAGTTTGGTAATACTAACCGAAGTAGCCATATTAACAAATGCGTATTTGATCAAATGTTTCAGGAGTGCCGTATTGGTAATCCCATAACGTTCAATGAGGTCTTTGTAGACAATCAGATTGATGTAATCGCTTAGAATCCTTTTTTGGATTGATCCCTCTTGTCCAATCGTTTCGGGAAATCCACCACAGAGGAGATACTCTTCGAAATGGTGTTTGATAAAGCTCAATGATTTAGACGAATCGAGATTGACCGTAATGTTTTTATACCGCAAATACTCTTTAAAAGAAAACGGAAATATCTCATACGTAAGTGTTCGCCCACGCAGTGACGAGGCTATTTCACTGCTGAGAAGCTTGGAGGAGGGGCCTGTTATAATGATTTGAACATTGAGCGTATCGTAAATACGACGGATAAAGACTTCCCAACCGGGAATGTTTTGCACTTCATCGACAAAGAGATAGATTTTTTCATCTCTTTTTTCAGGGTACAGCTCGAAATAGCCTTCAACAAGATCATCCAAATCACCGACTGTGGTTCCCATCAACCGGTCATCTTCAAAATTGACATACACGATATTTTTAGAATCAATACTCTCTCGAAGCTCTTCGATCATTTTATAGAGAATTGAGGTTTTACCGCAGCGACGTACCCCTATAAGGGTGATGATCTTATCGCAAAATAGTGGGATCTCAATATCACGTTTAATAGTGGCGCGCAAAGTGCGTTCTTGAAAATCGATGATAATACGGCGAAATATTTCTCTCATATTTTATCCTTTACTATAAAACCAATTTTATATAGTTTTATACTTATTGTCAAGTACTAAATTAATACGGTTAATACTTTTATCAATCACCATTCATCATAAAATCACTTGCTACATAATTGCGCCACAATCTTTAGCCGTTATAGTTTGATCAAACTGCTATATTTAGAGCTTTAGTCTGCGCAATGAGTCTATCAATATAATCTATATTATGTTATCTAAAGTACATTAATTTAATTGTCTATTATTGACAAAGTATTGAGTATAGGTATATAATACGTCATAGACAGTCCATTATACAAGATTCTCAATTTGTCTACTATATTGAGGAAGGATAATTATGTATTTAAGAGTCAATGAACAACGATATGCAGCACAATTGAATTCTAATAATGACATTGAAATATTTTATTCAAATATTAATACGTTAAAACTAAAAAGTGATTTTATCCTCATAGATCACTATGTATGCTTATTTGACAATGATTGGAATATCATTGATGAAGTTTGGGAATATCTACAAAACAGACTTCAGCTTAAAAGACTTGCCTTTAATACAATTGCAACCAAAGGCTCTGATTTAAAATTATTTTATGACTTTTTAGATCAATACAAATTATCATATTCTGCAGTTTCTCATAAATATATCAATGACTTTATAGCTTGGTTGATGCTTCCAGATCAAAATAAAGATTTAATGCAGTTGAATGCACCCAGTAAACGCACAGCAAAATCTGTCAATAGAATTGTTTCTACAATACGAGATTTCTACAAGTACCACGAAGCCGTTAATGCAATCAAGAATCCTTTTGTATATGGCTATGAGACTATTAAACGCCCTACCCGTCAGCATAAATCCTTTTATCAACATACTCAAAATAGCTTGGTGCAAAAAAGCACCTTTAAAATTAAAGAGTTTGATCGTGGTATTCGAGTTCTTTCAAAAGATCAAATTGAAATCATATTAAACGCCTGTAAAATGGAACGTGATCGTCTGCTATTTGAGTTGCTACTATTTACCGGTATTAGAATAGGTGAAGCACTGAGTCTTGATATTCAATCTATTGGTATTTCTCAAAACATATCAGGTGTCCAAGAAATACGAATGAAACCAAATAATGACGATTTTCAAAAAGGTAGCCGCTACCGTCAGCAAAAAACTGGTATTCGTAATTTATTCATTCCAACACAGCTTATGAATAAGCTATCAGATTATTATGAGCGTGTTTGGTTAAAAATTTACGAGCAAAAAGAGATGGCACACGAGTATCTTTTTATTTCTGAATTTCATAATAATTTAGGTGAACCACTAAGCTATCAGGCTGTCTGGGACAGATGCCGAAAAATAGGGAAGGAAACTGGAATTTACTTTACTCCTCACGATTTTCGTCATACCTACGCAACCACATTGGCAAGAAACAAAATTGGTATTGATAAGTTAAGAAAATTGCTTGGACATACACATATTGCATCAACTGATATTTATATTCAAATTGCAAATAAAGAACAAATCGTCGAAGAACTTATTCCATTTTATGCAAGCTATGGAGTTGATAATGAATAAGATATCGTTAAAAGTTGGTAAATGGGATAAGGTTGTTGACTATTCACAATTAAAACCTACACATATAGCTAATCGGCATTTTGAATACATTAAACACTCTAAAGAACTGAAAACTAAAACAGAATCATCTTTGTATACTGAAGTGAAAATGATCCATTATTTGTTCAACTTTTTGATGATCAAAAATATTTCTAATTTATCACTTTTCTCGTATGCAACATTACAAGAATTTTATGCTTTTTTGAAAACAACAACTTCTAAATCCGGTGATCCATTAACTCAAAGCTCACAGCGAATGGCCTATACTTTTTTCAAGAACTTTAGTAAATGGCTTTATGAATATTATCCTGATGAAGCCCCACCTTTTAGCATCTTTATGAAATCAAATTTCAAACGTAATAATGAGAATATCAAAACAACATATTTTTCTGATAGTGTGCTCAAGCAAATAAGAAAAGCCATAAATAGTGAAGATGATATTTACACTAAAACATACGTCATTATTTCTCTCTATTATGGACTACGTTCATCAGACATCATTGCACTAGAAGATAATTGCTTGTCTATGAGTGACAAAGATGGGAAGTATGATTTGCATTACGTTGATCATAAACAAAATGAAAGGATAACCATTCCTGCAATAGCATCACCCGTTGCAAGAGCTATATCAGCTTTAATCCGTCACACAGACACTTATAGAAAACAAAGCAAACTCAACAATATTTTTCTATATGTTCAATCAACCGGATTGATTAATATCCTTGATTCATATCAAAAAACAAGACTTGATGAATTTGTTAAGAAGCACAATATAACAGACGATAGTGGCCGCTTGATCAAAATAAGCTCACATATGTTTCGTAGAACGCTTGCCACAAATTTGCAAAGCAGCGGTGCTCCAATAGAGACTACACAGTCGATTTTGAATCATAAGCACAAACGAACAACTGCCAAATACTATATCAAAACCAAAGATGAGGATTACATCAATCAGATTACTAGCACTCTTGAACATATGCAAATTATTGCCAGTACACAGGATATTGCAATCATTCAAGAAGATGTTGACTTTCAAAATGCTTTACGACTTCCAGATGGTTACTGTACCAATAAAGCAATGGCAATTGATAGCGATTATATGTGTGATACGTTCCAAAAAAGAGGGAATTGTTATGGGTGTACAAAAATGGTCACTACACCGGATTTTCTGCCTTATTTCAAAAATCTAGTAAAAGAAAAAGAGCAGGAACTTGAGACCAAAAGCATCTACGGTTCAAATATTATTCAGCACATAGAATTTGAAAAAGATCTTATTGAAATGCTAATAGAAAAACTTGAAAAATATGGTGAAATACAATGAATAATACTGCACTTTCATTTCCTGTTCCGGAAAGTTCCTTAGACAAATGGAGTTTTTATGTTGTTGGGAATAGCCATTTCACTGATAGTGTTTGGGATTTAACTCCATTATTTCATAATAAAAGAACTGGTTCATTTTCTTTGGGAAGATTGAACTTTCAATTACTTAATGATTGTCCAGAAATTGTTGAACCCATTAAACGGTATTGCTATATACGATTAGGACAAGTAAAGCCGCATACTGTTGCACTGGAATTTAATGGATTGGCCAGTAAACTTGTTGATTTCCTAAAAATGAATAATCTCACTTCATTGGAACAAATCAATACATACTATTTTATGGAATTTAACATTTGGCTAAAAAGATTTTATTTCCAGAGCGATAAATCGATAACTGGTCTAGCTCGTGCTGCAAATACACTTTTGCAAGTTATTAATGTAGGTCAATCAATGGATTTCCCATCCTTACCAAATGAATCAATTATATTAGAAACCTCAATATGGGACTGGTGGGGTGTAAATAAACAGGGGCGTGAAATAAGACAATTTGGCCCGGAAGATCGAAGTATTCCAATGCCATTGTGGAAAGAAATTTTACAAAAAGCTTGGGATGAGCCAAATATTACCAAGAATATAAATAGTGGACAAAGTGAAGGACTCTTTAGAGTTAATAATGCCAAATTTGGTATTTTGATACAAGCTTATACAGGGCTAAGAATCTCTGAGGTACTTTACCTCAAAATTGGATGCGTTGAAAAAGACAATAAAGATAAATGC
>NZ_JBAQPS010000092.1:0-1957 GCF_049305995.1 Sulfuricurvum sp. | reverse complement strand
ATACAATACAGTTTTTCCAAATCTAACTGCTTGGTGATCCACTCAAAAGTAAAAGACAAAGAAGAAAAACTCAAAAACCTTAACTCTCTTGAAGATGTTGGCAATAAAATAAGAGCCATTTTTGCCGTCGATATTTTAAATGAGGGGTGGGATGTTCTTAATCTTTTTGATATTGTCAAACTCGATGAGATGAAAAAAACAACCAAAAGTACGATCAGCGAAGCACAGCTTATCGGACGAGGTGCGAGGTATTTTCCATTTGCGTATAACGATGACGATAAGTACAAACGAAAGTTTGATACCGATTTTGAAAATCCTCTCAAAATTCTGGAAGAGATGCACTTTTACAGTGTCAATCAAAGCGATTATATCGCATCACTTACAAAAGAACTTAGAAAAATCGGGCTGATCGATGATAAGGAAGATGACTTTAAAATCGTTGAATTAAAAGTAAAGCAAAGTTTTTTAGAAGACGAACTGTATAAAAACGGTGTCGTCTATACCAACAAAAAAATTCCGCAAGATAAAAGCGAAGTTGTAGGAATCAGCGATTATTTAGGCAAGTCCTATAAAACGCAAAAAAGATATATCAATAACACGACGCATGAGTTGAATGTTTTTGAAGAGGAAGTAAAAGAGGTAGCTTTTAGCAAAACAAAAAAGTTGAAACTAAAAGACGAAAATCCCGATCTTGTTCGTGTAGCCATCAATAAGAAGCCATTTTTTTATTTTAGCAGTTTAAAGAAATACTTTGTCAATTTAAAAAGTATCCGTGAATTTATCCAAAGTGATGATTATCTTGGAGGTATTGAGTTTGATTTTTATACCGTAAAAGAGTTGGACATAACCGATGAACTCAAAATTCATTTTATACTCGAAGTCTTAGGCAATATCGAAGATAAAATAATAAAAAATGCCAAAGAATTTGTCGGAGGCCGCGAATTTTACCCTGTCCGTATCAGCTCAAAAATTCCGCCGAAGAAAACACTGAAACTAAAAGAGAGTGATAGTACAATTGATATTATTGAAGAGTGGTATGTTTTTGAATCTCATGGAGGAACGAGCGAAGAGAAGCACTTTACCGATTTTATGTTAAAAGTTTCCGATGCGCTAAAATCGAAATACAAAGATGTAAAACTGCTCCGAAATGAAAAAGCGTTTGAGATTTACAGTTTCGATAAAACAAGAGACGGAGCCAAATTTGAGCCAGATTTTGTTTTGCTTTTAAAAGATAAAAATAATTGCACTCATCAAATTTTTTGTGAGCCAAAAGGTGACTGGGCAAAAGATGAAAAAGAAGGGTTTGAAAATTCTCCTGAGAAGTGGAAAAATGAGTTTTTAAACGATATTACAAAGCTGACATCTCAAAATAGTTTAGTGCTTCATGACAGAAATGAGAATGGACTAGAACTTTATGAAAACAGTTGCTATAAACTGTTTGGATTGCCTTTTTATAATTACGAGCAAGAGTCGGAGTTTAGAGAGAATTTTTCAAAATTGGTTTTTTAGAGTTGCATAAGCGAATTCAGCACTACCCTCTTACGCAGGGCGTAATTCACCTTTTAAATATTTATGTATGACAGAACTAATCAACGTTTGATACGGTAATCCCTCATACAATGCACGTGCCTTAATCCCATCCAAATCATCCTCAAGCAATCGAATACTAATCGCTTTTTTCTTGGTTATTTGCGTATGTGCAATGGATTGATAACGACTGATTTCTTGTGCTACATTAGGGACACTTTCTGCCTGTTGTGTCTCAACATAGTCGATTAATTCTTTTTCTTCGTCAGTGTATTTCATAGCATTCTCCTATGTATATTTCTTTTGATATTTACGACTTGGAACAATGTTTTTCAAAAAAATCTTCTCTTCGTCTTCCACAAAAGGGACATAATAAATATACCCTCGGATACGAACGATAAAGAGTTTTTGATTTGGGTATTTCTCAAGG
>NZ_JBAQPS010000091.1:0-3683 GCF_049305995.1 Sulfuricurvum sp. | reverse complement strand
TAATCTTCACTTTTTTTTCGATCCTTCCCTCACCCCACATTTCAAAACAACTCCCTACTTTTCTGTTTAGCCGAAAAGTAGCAAAAGAGCATACCGCAATCCAAGAACGCTCGTTCCTCTCGGCACTGCTGCCTTCGGAACGGCTCTAGGTGTTGGATCACGGGGAATATATATTTTTTCATTCTTTTCTTATGCTACAATATCCCTATCAACATGATGCAAAGGTAATCTGTGAAATTTGAGTGGGATGATAAAAAAGCAATTTCAAATCTGAAAAAGCACGGTATCTCATTCGAAGAAGCTAGCACCGTTTTCGGGGATTGGCTTGCCATTACTATCGAAGATCCTTTACATTCTGAGAGTGAAGATCGATTTATCATTATCGGTAAATCAGAATTACTCAATACTCTGGTCGTAGTTCATGTCGAAAGAAGTGAAGCTATACGGATCATTTCGGCACGCACCGCAAGTAAAAATGAACAAAAATTTTATGAGGAACAGCAATGAAAAAACAACCTGAAATGCTGGACGAATACGATTTCAGCAAAGGTGTTCGAGGCAAATACGCTGCGTCGTATCATGAGGGTGTCAATATCGTTAAAATCGATGAAGATGTGACTAAAGTATTCCCTGATTCCAAATCAGTCAATGAAGCACTACGCACACTTATGCGTCTTTTGGACAAAACACCGCAATCGGCATAACAAAACAGATGCAAGAAGAATACGATTTCACCAATGCTGAACAAGGCAAATTTTATATCCCTCTCGAAGAGATCGAAACACCGATTTATCTCGATAAAGATATAGCTCACTTTTTTGCCGATAAACTTAAAGGGAAAAATGAAACTCTCCAAAGCCTGATTAATGAACTTTTGCGTAAAGACATCGAAATTGCCAACCGAGTATCAGCGTAATCTCTCACTCGGGAGAGTGGGAAAAACAAAAAAATTGGGAAGAATTAATGACACAGAAAATGCAAACTATTATCGATAGCTATCCTCCCCATTTCGGAGTACTCTTTACCCTCGGACGAAACACTCTCGTCTCTAATTTTGAAAAACAACAACCATTTTTGGAGCTTGGATTTAACCATGAGGATAGCCCACTGCTTCAAAAAATGGTTTTAAATGATGACTTCAATACTATTACCTATAAAAAACAATACGACTCCTTTTTCTTCGCTCCGCTTCATGCCCTCTATGTACTCGGTCAGCTAAAAGAGGATGGTATCGCCCAAACATTGATCGATAATCTTAACGATTGGGAAGACGATGACTACTTTGGGTTTCCTTTTGCCCATTATTTTCGTCATATCGGTAGTAAAACTATCCCGATGTTATCCGACGCATATATAAACGAAAAACTCAATATTTACAGTCGTATGCGTATACTTGAAGCGTTCGAAGAGATTGCGACATCTGACTCATCGAGTATTCCAAAAATCGAAACCATACTCTTAAATTTTTTTGCTACTGACACTCTAAATGATGATGGACTCAATGGGTATAGCCTCTCCGCACTCAAAAAGCTGACTGGAGCCAAACACATCGATTTAATCCGTGAGATTTTCGCTACAAAAGAAGTAGATATTTACTTTGACGGCGATTTGGAAGACTACGAGATTGAATTTGGACTTCGTAGCCAACGAGAGACTTACAAACCTCGCCCTTTAGACAAATATTTCGCTAATTTTGATGATTCAGCACTATTTGATGAAATACCATCCATGCCAGCCATACGTACGGAACCAAAAATCGGTCGCAATGACCCTTGCCCATGTGGGAGTGGAAAAAAATACAAAAAATGTTGTCTCGAATAGGTATTCAATCTTCATTCTTGCTCCTTATTTATCTTCCTTTTAGACACTTCACTATAAAATACAATGTATGTATAATATAAGGACTTTCATTGATTACCTATGGGGTAGAGAAAAATGAACTTCTCAAGCAAAATCGTGGAGTCGGATTTGAAGAGATTATTAGTGCCATCGATGCCGGAAAGGTTTTAGATGTGTATGACCATCCCGATCAAATAAACTATCACGGACAACAGATTTATGTGATCGAAGCACTTGATTATGTCTATCTGGTTCCGTTTGTTCGCAATGACGAGGGGATTTTTCTAAAGACGATTATCCCTAGTCGAAAAGCCAAAAAGCTCTACAAAGGAGAAAACAATGTTTGATGCAGAAGAGATGGAGATTTTAAACGCTCTTGAAAATAATAAACTGGTGCGCAGTATCAATGTGGATGAAGAAATTGCGTTGGCTCGTCAGGCAGCCAAAGAGTACCTTTCAAAATCAAAAAATATTACCATTCGTCTCAGCCTAGGCGATGTAACGACAATCAAAAATAAAGCACAAGAGACGGGTATACCCTACCAAACTATTATTTCATCCCTAGTACACCAATACGCCACTGGAAGAATTCGACTAGAGGCTTAAATTAGGGATCATTCGGCAGTATAAGGCATATCCCACACAATACACCCCTCAGTAGGACACACATCAGCACATTTGGGAACAGCGGAGTCCACACACTCGATACATTTTTCGGGTTTGACGTAGGTGTATTCACCATCACTCAGCGGTGAATCATCGGCAACGATATGCTGTTGAATACGATTATTAAATAAAATATTTTTATTGTCGATTTAACTCTCCCAAATATTGAAGCGAGCTATGGCAATGAAAACAACTAAACTTTTTTCTCGATTTATGACGCTTTTCCTACTGATGCTCTTAGGCTTTGCACTCGGTGCCAAATCAGCAGGGATAGAAAATTCTCAATTTGCTATGATGATGGGCGTATTAGCACTCATCTCTTTCTTGCATGTTAGAATGATGCGCAAGAAGTTCACCCATTAAACTCTACATTTATAAAAGTACGTAATAAAGTAAAAACCACTACAATACGATAACTGATTATACGATACCAAGGATTACCCATAAAATCTTCAAACTTCACCCGAAAACCATCCGCACAAAAAGCATACTCAAAACCTTCTCCTAATGTTCAACGCAAAGCCCCTCCGAAAAAAGAGAACATCGAAGTCACTCAAAAAAATGAGATCAAAGCAATGTTTATGAACTGGTTCAAAAGCTCTCGTGCGCAAGCGGGGCATATCATGACTAAACAAGACGTCATCAGCGCTGTTTTGAAAAAACTCGATTCCAAACAAGATCGTTCATTTCAAATCGCGATGGATGAACTTAAACACGATGGTATGATTGATATCAAAGAAGACGGAGTAACTGTAGTCCTGACTCAAAAAGGTGCTGAAAAATTCTAAGGTGTGATAAACTGTTTTTGTAAAAATTAACTATAAAATTGTTTTTTTAAGGTAATGCTAAAAAATATGATCTATAATTTCAACAATTATCTACAATGACATTTTTTAACATGTCATTGAAAAATATTTAAACAAGGAGTTCTCATGTCATCTAATGTTGATTTAATCCAACTTACTGAACAAACCAAAAAACTAACAGCAATGGTAGTCGAAGACGAAGTTGTTGCTAATGATCTTTTGAGTTCAACATTCAAAAACTTTTTTGCTGATGTAACCTCAGCATATAATGGTGCCGAAGCACTTCGTATGTATGAAAAAGTTAATCCCGATATCATTTTTGTTGATATCATTATGCCTGAAATTGATGGTATTGAACTTGCACGCCGTATC
>NZ_JBAQPS010000090.1:0-7522 GCF_049305995.1 Sulfuricurvum sp. | reverse complement strand
CAAGATAATATCCAACCAAGGGACGATTTCCAATAAAATCGAGAAACTTTTTTGCCCCCGCTAACGGTTCAAGTGCATATTCCAAATCACATGGTCGAATATGATGAATTTTGATACTCTCGACACTTATCTCTTTTGATGGCTTTAAAAAAACTTCAAAACTTTCCGACGTAAGTATTCGATCCCCTTTAACTTTAACCGCACCAATACTCAATATTACATCTTTTTTAGTATTCAACCCCGTTGTCTCCGTATCAACCACAACCACTTCATCGCCATTGTAAGGTTCAAACATCCACGCATAATTTTCATCCTTCAATCCACGAGCGTTCCATACACGTTTGATTGAAGTGAACATTACACCACCATTCCCAAATGAAAATGGTAAGTCAAAAACTTTTTAAAAGTATTAATGATCTTAAATGCATCTTTTAGAAGATCACGTTCAGCTTTGCTAAGCAATTTTGGATTGACATAATTTTGAGCATTATACCCCTGTTTTTGTCCAAGAATAAAACGTAGACGGATACTGAGAAGTGTGTCATACGCTTCGATCAATTCACTCGCAAAACGTTTGTCGAATAAACCAAGGTTATTAAGTTCTTTAATTCGCTCCGTCGTATTAGTGTACATAATTTTATATTCCAAAGAAAGGATACGTATACCATGAACGATAGCAAAAATTCCCCCTTTTTTAATATCCAACTCACTCCCGTGTTCTGCACGTCCCAAAACGAAACCTGAGAATAAGCTCAAAGGAGTTTCAAAAGCTAAAGCCGCTTTTGCCAAATGGGCCAAAATATCACTCCGCCCCTCAAAATGCTCAAACAAATAATTTTGACACTCACGTAAAAGCGTTTCATCCCCTGCGACACAATGGGCATCCAAAAAAATTGATAATCCCATCAACGCCTCTTCACTGAGCGTTTGGCTCCACTCCGTGATTTTGTTCTGATACCCCGAAACACTGTTACGCCAGTACGGATTAGAGACCATCACATTCCCACTGCATTTTGGGAACCCCAACTGAAGTAAATACTCATTAAGCTGCATCATGTACGGCTCATACGTTTGGAGATTTTCACCGTCTCGAACAATGAGGGCATTATCTTGATCACTGCGTAATATTTGCTCGCCACGCCCTTCGCTTCCCATCACGATCAACGCACATTTATCTTGGAACTCTGCGGGAACGACCATCTCGAACACTTTGCGATAGACTTTCGCATTCAGTTCACTAACGAGTTTAGAAACGTAGCGAACCCGTACCCCTTTGGTAGTCAGTGATCTAACAAGATGGGTGAGCGAGCGCTGAGCATTTTGGAGTTCATCGATACTCACTGCACGATCGATTGAAGCGGCTATGAGATGGGTATGGTTAGCGAAATGGCTGAGTAAATCGAGCTGCTCCAATATCCCTACAATCGTGTCGTTTTCAACCACAATCAGTCGTTTGACCCCGTGTTTTGTAAAAAGCAGCAGTGCGTTAAAGAGAAAATCACTCCGCTCTATCGTAATCAACCCGTACGTCGCAATCTCATGGATCGGATCGTTTCGGCTTTTGTCACTGAGCAGTAACTTCTCACGCAGATTGGTATCGGTTACAATACCGATCTCCTCTCCTTTTTTCACCAAAATGACATTGGCGTTTTGATCTGCCATTTGTTGCAACGCTTCACGAATCGGAGTTTGAGCCTCAACAAAACACGGAGTATGCAGATAGATCTCATCAACACGAGAAACCATAAATGGAGTCAGCTCGTTTTGGTGCTGTCGCTCTTTTAGGTTTTGGTGCTTGGTGATAAAGTCTTGCATAAAATAATTTTGAAAAGGTTCGACATCTTGGAGGAGACCCAGAAAAAATTCTTTGGGGAGTTCATAGCAGATGAGATCTTCGGCGACACTAAAGGTGCTTTGGGTATTTCCGTATATAAGGGAGTTCGCGTCAAAACTGTCGCGCTCC
Organism: Sulfuricurvum sp.; assembly: GCF_049305995.1. Classification (GTDB taxonomy): domain Bacteria; phylum Campylobacterota; class Campylobacteria; order Campylobacterales; family Sulfurimonadaceae; genus Sulfuricurvum. Next base: position 5,559 of record NZ_JBAQPS010000090.1, on the reverse strand, counting down.
CCATACACATTTTGGAGTTCACCCTCGATGGTTTCGTTGACAATACCTTTGATAATGATGTAGAGGGATTCCGCCCTCACCCGAGGAGCGATGAGTACCGTCTCCTTCGGGTAATAGGCGATGTCCATTTGGGTCATCAATTTTTCAATCATCCTCTCGCCGAGAAGGTCGAAAGGGTGAATTGACATCAATAGCGCTTTTTGGTCAAATAGACTCAAAAGTGTCTCCTAAGATATATTTTCGTCATCCTCGGGCTTGACCCGGGGATCCATCTTAAAAAAAGAGCTGGATTCCCGCCTTCGCGGGAATGACGTATTTATTTAATGCTCAACAGCACCCTCAGCACCGATACCCGTTTGACTTCGGATAAATTGAGCTTCGTATGCCTCTTTCTCTTTTGCTGCATTTTCTGATTTATCAGTAATCGAGAAGAACCAGATTCCAATAAACGCTGCACTCACAGAGAAAAGAGCCGGATATTTGTAAGGGAAAATTGCTTCCGTATTTTTCAATACATCCACCCAAACGGTTGGCCCAAGTACCACAAGAACTGCCGCTGTCAATAACCCGAGTGATCCACCGAGCAATGCACCGCGAGTCGTGAGTTTAGACCAATACATAGAGAGGAACAAAATCGGAAAGTTCGCAGATGCAGCAATCGCAAATGCTAGTCCTACCATAAACGCGATGTTTTGATCTTCAAACGCAATACCGAGATAGATTGCTACGATACCCAATACAACAGTTGAAATTTTAGAAACTTTCATCTCCATCATTCCATCCGCACGTCCGGCACGAAGTACACTTGCATACAAGTCATGGGATATCGCCGATGCACCCGCCAATGTAAGACCGGAAACAACCGCAAGGATCGTTGCAAACGCTACCGCAGAGATAAATCCGAGGAAGAAGTCTCCACCAACCGCATGACTCAAGTGAATTGCCGCCATATTATCACCACCGAGGATCGGAGCACCGCCATCAACCGCTTGTTTAGCTAGGTCAAGGTATTGTGGATTTTGGAAAACCATAACGATCGCACCGAAACCGATGATGAACGTCAAGATATAGAAATACCCGATAAACCCTGTCGCATAGAAAACCGATTTACGTGCTTCTTTCGCATCACTAACGGTGAAAAAGCGCATAAGAATATGCGGAAGACCCGCTGTACCGAACATCAATGCAATACCAAGAGAGATCGCTGAAATCGGATCACTCACCAATCCACCCGGAGCCATGATAGAGGTCGTCTCTTTCATTTGTACCGCAGTAGCAAACAATGATTCGAAATTAAAGTTATAGTGAGCCATAACCGCAATCGCCATAAACGTCGCACCTGAGAGGAGCAAGAATGCTTTGATGATTTGAACCCACGTTGTCGCCAACATCCCACCGAATGTTACGTAGAGGATCATCAATACACCGACGAGAATAACCGCGATTTCATAATCAAGACCGAAAAGAAGTTGGATAAGCTTTCCGGCTCCAACCATTTGAGCGATCAAATACAATACAACCGTCAAGATCGAACCAAACGCCGCCAAAGTACGGATAGGGGTTTGACGCAAACGATACGATGCAACGTCAGCGAACGTATATTTACCGAGGTTACGAAGCTGTTCAGCGACCATAAACAAGATAATCGGCCAACCGACCAAGAACCCGATAGAGTAGATAAGACCATCATACCCTTTCGCATAAACGAGGGCAGAAATCCCCAAAAATGATGCCGCAGACATATAGTCCCCCGCGATCGCCATACCGTTTTGGAATCCTGTGATCCCTCCGCCGGCAGTATAGAAATCTTTTGCCGTTTTGGTACGTTTTGCCGCCCAGTAAGTAATACCGAGTGTCGCCCCAACGAAGATCAAGAACATGATAATCGCTGACATATTCAGTGCTTGTTTTTCAACTTCTCCAGTTAACGCCTCGCCTGCGAACGCCGCAAAGCTAGTAAGAAGTACTAATAGTAACGTTTTCATCACTCTCCCTTTGCTTTTGCTTTGATTCGTGCCGTGAGCTCATCGAATTCAGTGTTTGCACGACGGACATAAATCCCTGTAAGGATAAATGCACTGATGATAACACCGACACCGACCGGAATCCCAACTGTTGTTACTGACCCCTCAGACAACGGAGTCCCTAGAAGTGCAGGATCAAATGCAATGACCAATACAAATCCGAAATAAATCACCAACATAACGATCGTCAATGTCCAAGCAAACTTGCTACGTACACGAGTGAGCTGTAAAAAATCAGGATCGTTTTTAATACGATCAACCATATCTTGTTTCATAATTTAACCTCCTTTAAAAGTTATAGTTTGCAATAACGCGGTATTCGTCCCAGCTAACATCACCGGCAGTTGTCTCTTGAAAGTCGCGTGCGTAGTTTGCACGAAGACGCAACTGGAGATTTTTAACGGTTTGTGGATTGTAAATAATATCAAATCCGGATTCACTTGACTCATCCGATGCAGCAGCATTTGAATAGCCATTTAATGGATCCATATCGTACTCAACATAGTATACACTGGTATTAAGATTTACACCATAATTTTTCCAATCATACGCAGCCGCAACTTTTAGCGCATCGGTCCCCGCCATAAACTGGTGACGTGTTACCATCCCTTGCGTATATGCCGGCATACCGCCCCATGGAGAAATGGTTCCGCCACCAATTGCTGCATCAGAATTTTTAGTATTGTGTGAAGCTGCTACTGAAAAATCAAAATTCGCTACTTTAACACCTGTTTTTGCTCCAACAAAATCACTTTGTACTTTGTTTAAAGCTGCTAGTGAGTTTGTACCGACATCTCTCTCACTAATCCATTGTGCCGCTACATACGGTGCTACACCGCTTGCGTATGACCATCCGTAATTTGCCTCACCATAGATGGCATTGAGAATATCATGAGCATAGTAATCCCAAAGTTGAAGTTTCAATCCCGAAATTCCTGAGTAAATTGCCGCCGCGACACTGACCCCTCCGGTATTCTCACCGATAGCATAGGTTCCCATATCAACGAATTCACCTACATGAGTTTTTGAATCCACGAGAGAATAACCCGATGTTACACTTAATACACCGCCATTGTAGACTCGTCCGAATGATCCTTGAGCGAATTTAGTCACATGTGCTGCGATTAACGTTGTATCTTTTACATCCGTATTACTTAATACATACGCTTCGAAAAGGTTTGGAAGCATACGTGCGTCATCACTTCCCGCCATCGGAGTATCAAGCTTTTGGCGTCCACCTTTAAACGTAGTGTTACCATTTTTGTACTGGACATACGCTTCCCCCAGATACGTAGTTGATTCATTGCTTTTGCCCAATAACGTCGGATCTACTTCAGGGTTATCCGCTCCCGTCGTGGTAGTTTTATCTTTTAAAAACAAACCATTACTTGTGTAAAAGGCACTACCGAGATTTAATCCGTTCCACGCACCTGTTTCATACTTCAAATATCCGCCGATAGCAGTGGCGTTGCGATGAACTGACGTTGCGTTAGTATACCCATCATAATCACGGTCGATATAGAAAGCACGAATTTGTCCGCTTGCTTTCCCCTCTTTGAATATTCCGGTCAAATCATCCGCTGCTATAGTATTGAATACTAAAACCGACGCTAAAAGCGATAGAGATACTGTACCTCTCATCCTCACTCCTTTAAGTTTTTCACACTGCCATTATGAAAATAAAGCGTAGCACGAACATAGCAATCGGAAAATTAGATAAATTAATCGTCATAAACTGCTAGAAGAGAGAATAAATGTGTAAAAAAGTAACTCAAGAGGAACGAGGAATATCGATCATGTAACCTAAAGCACGGATATTTTGAATAAAATCTTCTTTAAGGCTTTTTTTCAAGCGGCTCACTTCAGCCCGTATTGTGGCATTATCGACGTACTCTTCATCCCATACATAATTCCGAAATTGCTCGAAATCGACCACACGCCCTCGATTTCGAGCTAAAAGATCGATCATTTGTAGCTGCCGTTTCGTCAACGGCTGAGTTACATTTTCACACAGGAGAGTCGAAGTTGATGCATCATAGCTATAACTTTTAGATAATCGAAGATGATTCTGAGGAACCGTACAATTTTGCATCACCTTATCAATCCGCAGCGAGAGTTCTTTGAGATGAAACGGTTTTTTCAAATAATCGTAACACCCCAAATCGTAAGCTCTACTAATTCCCTCGATATCAATAAGCGCACTAATATAAATAGTTGGGGGACGAATTTTCAGAGCGTGAAGCTGCTCCAACAAATCCAATCCATCAATTCCGGGGACATTAATGTCTAAAATCAACAAATCAAATGTCTCTTTTTGTAGTGTATCCAAAGCATCACATCCATCATAAAATGAAGTAATCCTATGCCCTGAAGAGAGCAAATATTCATTAATTGCTTCACTGAGCATCTGTTCATCTTCAAGAAGGAGAATTTTCAATGCTACCCTTTTTAAAAGTATATTCGAAACGGGTCAACTCGCTATCAGAAGAAATTTTAATCTCGACACCGTCTTCATCACAGATGGATTTTACCAAACTTAGCCCTAAACCGAATCCATCGGTTTTTTTACGTTCTCTATAGTAGGCTTCAAAAATTTTTTGAGGGTCATGTATCTTTTGAGATCGGCTCTCTACCCAAAAAATACACCCTTGCAGATTACATCCTACTCCGACACGAATCTCTTCCCCATTTTTGGTATATTTAATCGCATTGGTCAGGTTATTATCGATAACCCGTTGAAGTTTAGTCTCATTAAACTGTATCCATGATTGAAATTCCGGCTCATAATAATTAAACGTAAGATTTGAGAAATGGGCAACCTCATCAAAAAATTCCAGCCGTTTTTTGACATATTCCCCTAGTTCAATCGCTTTTTTCGGATATTCAATTTGATCTTTTTTGACCAAATAACTCAAGTCATCGTAAATACTAAAAATATTTTTGACTGCCGCTTCGATTTTAGCCAGATAACGATTACGCCCCTCATTCATACTAAATAACTCGATATTGGCCATAATGACCGATAATGGTGTATGCGTCTCATGAATTGCATAACGGATAAACTGTTTGTGTGATTCAAGAAGCCCCTGTGAAAATTTTTGCTCTTCTTCGAGCGCTTCATTTTTTTGTTGTAAAGCTTGTGTTTTAACACGTACTCTCTCTTCTAAACCTGTGTTTAGTGTCTGCAATGACTCTTTTTGTTCATAAATGGTGTATGCCATCTCATTTGCGTATCCTGCCATCCGTTTGAATTCGGTAAAATAGAGATCATCTGCCGTGATAGCTTCAGCCTTTGTATGTACCGATTCAAAAAACTCTAAAAATCGTTCCATATCTCGTGCTATCATACTATTGACAATCTTCGAAATACCGATGATAAAGCCAAATAAAATAAGAGCTAATGTTGCGATTTCGACAATAATTTTGATCAGTCGACCTCTAAGAGCATGTTCATCTCCCGACATACCCTTAATTGAATCTCCTGCTACCATTGCAAATTGACGATATTCATCATAAATAAGCAAAGATGAAAAAA
>NZ_JBAQPS010000089.1:0-8775 GCF_049305995.1 Sulfuricurvum sp. | reverse complement strand
GTGATAGATAGCGCTCGATGGAGATAGTAGGAACCCCTGCGAGGAGAGGATTTTGGATAGAGTTTTCGAGGATGGTTTTATTTTTACGGGTGAGTTGAATATTCAGAAATTCAGCGACTTCCTTCGCCTTTCCGATCTTCATTTTTTCGTTATTGACTTCGTAGACTTCAAAAAAAGATCCCACTTCGATGATAACAAGAGTATCAGAACCGTACTTCGCTTCGCAAGCGGCTTGAAGTTCGAAATAGATTTCCGAGAGGAGCTTGCTTTTATCGCTTAGTAGTGCCCCTATCTCTTCCGTACTCATCATTGCTCCACATTATTTCGTCATACCCAACTCGATTGGGAATCCAGCTCTATTTTGGTTTTATTATAACGAAGGGGGGCTAAAACGAGGCTATAGTCTTTAAGGATTATCCATAAAATCTCTCAGCATTATTTGTTCATTATCAAAATAAATAAGCTTTCCCTCCGGTTTCACATGCAAAACATTTGTTGATATAATTTCATGACTTGAACATACTGTTTTGATAGTTTTTTTATCCAGTAAGTAAGCTATATGCTCATCAAAATTTTTATACTCTAAATAGTTTATATTGTTGTATTGAAAAAATTGTGCATAACCGCCACAACTTGGACGTCCATAATATGAATTTTGCATTTTAAATAACAAATTACTGGATTCAGATTGAACAAAATCATTTTTCTTCGAATTTAACTCTTCATAAAAATGAAAACCACATCCCCGTCCAGCCCCACTAGAATAATCGATTTCTAAAATATTATTTAATTTTCCGTCGTTATCAATATCGATTTGCCCTTCATTACCTGGTGTTGACCATCCATTTTGTATAAAGCGACTATTTTGTTTTATCTGTGTATTTGGTTCTTGCTTTAATTTAATGTATTCTTCATGCTTTTGCATTGTATCACATACCTTTTTAGCATCTTTGATATAAGGGTTATACGTCCAGTTTTTTGTTGAATTATTTTCAAAAACACATACAATATATTCTTCATTTACAGGTGTTGTATAAGAGAGATAAGCAGGCTCTTTTAGATAATCATCATAACTATTAAATTTATATATACGCTCATTGATATTCAAATATGACAATCCATATGTCCAAAAATCTTTCCATTCAAACCCTATTTGCGAATACGGTATTTCTTTACCTTTTTCAGTTGAATACTCACAATATGTTATATGTGCTGTTCCTTGGTCAATACAAGTAACATTTTCATCAATCCCATCATTATTAACATCAAATCTACTCTCACGTATATGTAATACACTTAATAAATTCGGCTTATTTGCCAAATTAGTACATATATTTTTCAATTCATTTTCACTAGGAAAATTGAAAAGTAGTTTGTCATACTTACGTACAAACTCAAGTTTTCTATCATTATATTTATTTCGTAAACACTCTCTTCTATCTGATTCGTCATCAATATTACACTCTATATTTCGTTTTTTCAGCCAGTTGATTTGCTCTGATACTAACGTAGTTGCTTCCTTCGGTGACAATTTTTTCTTAACAAAGTTAAAATAACTGCTCAAGGTAGTATCTTTTTCAGATAAAAAGTACTCTTTACATATGGTTTTTTCGACATCATTTGATGCCTTATTACAATCGAATCCAGCCCCAAACAAGACTGATGACATTACCAAAACTACTAAAATAGAAATCTTCATAGAATTATCCATTGTTAATTTTTACTATTTTATACAAATGAAGCTAAAAAAGTTAAAGAGAGAAATGGATTCCCGATCAAAGTCGGGAATGACGGGAGTAGATTAGATTCTAGCGTAGCTAACACTGATACAAGCGTTAAGGGCAGAGAGTTCTTTGAGAGTTTTATCGCTAACGGCTGAATCTACCATGATAACCGCCAACGCTTCATTGCTTTTATTGCGTCCGAGACGGAAATCGGCGATGTTGACGTTATGCGCGCCGAGCATCGTTCCGACTTGTCCGATAACCCCTGGAACGTCGGTATTTTTGAAAAGGATCATGTTCCCTTTCGGTTCAATATCAACACCGAAGCCGTTGATGTCTACGATACGTTGAACATCATCACCGAACATCGTTGCACTGATCTCGATAACGTCTTTGTCTGTTGTCAAACGAACTGTTACGAGGTTTTTATAAACAGGGCTTCCTGGGAGAGATTCGGTCTCTACTTTAATCCCGCGCTCAGAAGCGACGAAATCAGCATTAACGTAGTTGATCGTGTCCCCTGAAATATCAGCAAGAGCGCCGACCGTTACGAACGTTGCCAAAGAAGTGACATACTCGGCAATATCGCCGCGTCCGCTGACTTTGATCGAAACGATAGGTGCTTTATTGATTTGAGATGCCAAAAAGCCGATTTTTTGTCCCATTTCTAAAAACGGTTTAACAAACGAAGGGATTTTAGTCTCGTCAATCGGCAAATTCATCGCATGAGGATACGCGATCCCTTTTGCCGCTTCGATCGCTTGTTGAGCTGCTTCTACCCCGATGTTGTATTGAGATTCAAACGTGTTGGCACCTAAATGAGGAGAAACACAGATATTATCAAGATCAAGAAGCTTGTGATCGGTTGCCGGTTCTTTGTTAAATACATCGATACCTGCGAAACGGATTTTACCTGATTTAAGACCATCATAAAGAGCCTCTTCATCATACAATCCACCGCGTGCGCAGTTGATCAAAACGACACCGTCTTTCATTTTTGCGATCTCATCCGCACCGATCATCCCTACCGTCTCTTTATTTTTTGGAGTATGGATAGTGATAATGTCACACGCCAAAATATCCTCAAATGAGGTCGTGTATTTCACACCGACATCAGTCGCTTTGGATGGGTGGATGTATGGGTCATACGCGATAACATCCATCTCAAATGCCCTCGAGCGGATACCGACACGGCTACCGATGTTACCGAAACCGATTACACCGAGTTTTTTCCCTTTTAGCTCATAACCGTACCATTTTTCACGTTTCCAAACACGTTGGTTTTTCAAATGATCGTGAGAGTACGGGAACATACGCATACATGAGAGCATATGGGTCATCGTGAGTTCAACCGCGGCAATGGTATTGGCGGTAGGGACGTTCATAACGATGATCCCCTCTTTCGAACATCCCGGAATATCGACGTTATCAACACCGACACCGGCACGGACGATCGCTTTCATTTTCCCTTTAGCTGCATTGATGAATTTATCATCAACATCGGTAGAACTACGGGTAATGGCGACATCTGCTTCTTTGATAACATCCAAAAGAGCTGTTTTGTCCATATCAGCGGCAAAAATCATCTCTATTCGTTCATCACGACGAAGAATGTTCAAACCCTCTTCATGAATATGATCACATACGACAATTTTCAGTTTTTCCATTATTTTTCCTCTGTGTACGGCGCCACTGTCGCCGTGATTTGGTAGGTTTTTAGTTTTGTTACAAGAGATGTGATGTCAATTTCCATTTCATAGAGTGTGCAAAAGAGATGGCTAGCGTGCTTCAGCACCCTCTTCATTCTCTCTATCAAGATTCAAATAGAGTTCATTAACAGGGTAAAAATACTCTTTCTCACTACTAAGTGAAAATTTATCCATCCAACCTTTATGCTCTTCCCCCTCTTTTGGAGGAAGTACCTCATTCACATCAGACATTTCGATATGAGGGGTAGAAGGATTGATCTGGATTAGGAAAAAAACAATAAATACGGCTACACCGATGGCTATAAGGGGGAAAAGCCAATAAGCAGCACGCCGTTGCATAATCTATTATTTCAATTGATCTTTAATCAAATCACCAAGACTGTGTGAATCGTTATCATTGATTTCATCTAACATTTTTTGGTCTTTAATACGCTCCAGTTTTTTAACAGAGAGACGGATACGATCACGTTTAGCATCAATAACCAAAATAGCCGCTTCAATCGTTTGACCAATTTCAAGCTCTTCTGGTGTCATTGGGTAAAGGTCTTCATTACGGATAAGGGCGTCAACACCGCCTTCCAAAGATACGAATACACCGAAATCTTTGACATCACGAACAGTTGCTTTCACCACTTCATTCATTTTGTGAGATGTTGCAAATTGATCAATCGGAGACTCTTCAAGCGATTTACGGTTAAGAGAGATTTTTTCATCATCTGCATTAATTTTTGCAATTTTTACTTCAATCTCATCTCCTATTTTAAGAGAATCTTTGCATTTGACATTTTTATCCCAAGAGAGGTCTTGATTATGTAACAAACCTTCAACTCCTCCAACTTTGACAAATGCACCGAAATCGGTCAACGAAGTTATAGTCCCTTTAACAGTATCACCTTCTTTGAACTTTTTGGTAAATTCCTCAAATGGTTTTGCTTGAAGACGTTTGTACGAAACACGCAATTTGTGTGTTTTAGAGTTGATTTCGATAACTTCAACGTCGATCTCTTGACCGACAGTGAGGTAATCTTTAGGGTGTTTAATGTTTTTATCCCAAGTGATTTCAGAGATATGAAGGAAACCTTCGATGTCGTTTCCAAGATCAACAAAAATACCGTATGGTTCAATGTTGCTAACGGTTACAGTAATAGTATCACCCTCTTCCAACGCCTCTTCAACTTCTTGCCATGGATCAGATTGTACCGCTTTGATAGAGAGAGACAAATGACGTTTGTCTTTATCGTATGCAATCGCTTTTACATTGACAACATCACCCTCTTTGTAAAGTTTTGATGGGTTAACCGGCCCTTTGTAGCTGATTTCATTGTAATGAACCAAACCATCAATTCCGCCGACATCAACGAACATACCATAGCTAGTGATTTTTTTGACGGTACCTTGGATAACTTTATCCTCTTCCATCAATGCATCGATAACTTCTTTCTTACGTTTACGCTCATCATTGAAAAGCTTGCGACGAGAAACAACGATAGATGCCTCTGCAGCATCAACTTTAACCACTTGCGCTTTGATCGTTTTACCGACGACTTGATCAGTCTCTTTGAACGCAGCGAGTGAACGAGGAAGGAAGAAATGAACATCATCCGCTTCCAAAAGGTATCCACCTTTGTTTTTCTTGGTTACCAATGCTTCGATCACAACCGATTCAAAGTCATCTTTGTGTGCGTTAATAAATGCAAGTGTTTTCTCTTGCTCAAGTACTTTTTTATACGAAATTTTAGGACGTTCATTGTAGTGTCCCATTACCATTACCATGATTTTATCGCCAACGTTAAAAAGAAGATTCCCCTCAGCATCACGGATTTCATCCAATGAAAGGATCCCTTCGAGTTTTTCACCAACGCCTACCAATGCGCGATTATCACTCTCTTGGATCTCTACTACTTCACCTTCTGTAATGCGTGTAGATTCTTGCTCTTTGAAAGATGCCTCTAACATCTCAGCAAAATTTTCTTCTTCGAACGATTCGTTATCGAAAGCCATACCAATTCCCTTGTAACTAAAAATTGGCTGATTATAGCAAAAAAATGCTTGTTTTGAGATTAGAAAAGGGAGATTTAAGAATTATTCAAAGTACGAATCGACTGAATCACTTCATCAATAATCCAGTCAGGGGTTGAAGCTCCAGCACTAACTCCACAATACTCTTTATGATCAAACCAATTAGTTTGAAGATCATCTTTACTTTCAATGTGATAACTGTCTAAGCAATATTCTTTAGAGATGGAATAAAGTTGTTTTGTATTGGACGAATTTTTGCCACCGATAATAATCATTACATCTGCTTTTTGTGCTAACTCACGCACAGCGTCTTGATTATCAAACGTTGCATTGCAAATGGTATTAAAAATACGTACTTCTTTATGCTTGGACATTAATTTTATGATAATTTGCTGATATTCTTCAAGTTTACGGGTTGTTTGAGCTACAGTCGCCACTTTTTCCCGAAGCTTCAGAGCATCGATCTCATCGGGACTGTTCACAACATAAACATGATCAGCCGCATAACTTTTCACCCCTTTAATTTCAGGATGAGCTTCATCTCCGAAAATGACGATATCATACCCCTGAGAGTTCATATCCTCACAAATTTGCTGCGGTTTGGTCACATACGGACAGGTTGCATCCACAACATTCACTTGACGCTCATGTAAAAGAGAAAGCTCTTGTTTAGGAATACCATGCGTTCGAATGACTGCTGTATCACTCGCTTTAAAAGAGTCTAAGTTTTCACTGAGTGCTACATTAAAATCATTTTTTAATCGATCAATCTCATTGGCATTATGGATCAATGGCCCATAGGTTGCAGAGTTTTTATTCTCTTCAGCGATCTTAATCGCCCGTTTCACACCGAAACAAAAACCATAGCTCTCCGCAAGGACAATTTTCATTTCTCAACCTTTGTACATTTCCCTAATAATTCAAAAAAATTGGGAAAAGAGGTATTGATACACTCAATATCATGAACTTCCATACCGCATTTAAGACCTGCAATGAGAAAACTCATCGCAATACGGTGATCGCCATAACTATTCACACTGGCTGATTTTAGTTCTCCGCCGAGGACAGCGTACCCATCAGGATACTCTTCGGTCACAATAGCGCAAAGGTTCAAATTATCGACAACCGTTTTAATACGATCAGACTCTTTAACCCGTAGTTCTTCGGCATTTTTAATGATGCTTTTTCCCTCGGCACACGCCATAGCGATGGAGAGAGCGGGAAGTTCATCGATAAGCCACGCAATATTTTCTTCTACTGTGACAGCATGAAGTGGAGCATTCTCAACTCGAATCGTCCCGATTGGCTCATAGCGCTCGTCCGTAACGGTATAGGTGATCTTAGAACCCATACGTTCCAATACTTTGAACGCTTCAATACGAGTCGGGTTCAACGTTACCCCTTCGATAATTGTCGAAGCATTCGGAGTAATTGCCGCCGCTACCGCAAAGAAAAAAGCACTCGAAGGATCAGCAGGAACACGAATATCAAGCGGTTTAAGAGGCTTCTCTAACGGCCAAATCTTTGTTTCAAGTCCATTGATCTCGACACGTGCACCCATACCGCGAAGCATCCGCTCCGTATGGTCTCGGCTGAGCTCAGGCTCTCGAAATGTACATACACCATCCGATCTTAGTGCCGCAAGCATCATCGCACTTTTGACTTGTGCTGAAGCAATCGGAGACGTATAATCAAATGATTTAAGAGAGGCTCCGCGAATAGAGAGGGGAGCAAGATCACCGTTGCTCCGTCCATCGAGTTTCGCACCTATAGTGCGCAACGGCTGTGTCACCCGTTTCATCGGACGGCGTTTGAGATATTCGTCTCCCGTGAGGATAAAATGCCCCTCAGCTGAGCTAAGAAGCCCGCAAAAGAGACGCATTCCTGTCCCCGAATTTCCACAATCTAGAACTTCAGAACTCTCTTGGATACCATGTGAACGAATCGTAATAACAGAACCGTCATCAGTGATTTCGGCCCCCAAATGACTTATGATTTTAAGAGTGTTGAGTGTGTCTTCAGCACGAAGAAAATTTTCTACTCTACTTTCACCTTCCGCTAAAATGGCAAACATCGCACATCGATGGGATATCGATTTATCCGGTGCGATAGCATCACTTTGAAACGTAAACGATTGGGCAGGAGAAACCTTGGCAGATATCATCTCAAATTCACTCCGAGTTCTTCTTTTAGTCCACTCAAAATCGATTCCATTGCCATCGTAATATCGTCATCTTCAAGTGTTTTTTCCTCCGATTGTAAAACAAAACGGAGAGTTAAGCTCATTTGATCCCCCAAACTCTCTGATACGTATCGATCTACGGGATAGAAACGTCGCACTTCCACTGATTTGTATCTCTCAACAACTGCTTTGATCATCTCATAGCTCACCTCTTTTGAGATGAGCACACTGAGGTCACGGTAAGATGCTTGATATTTCGAATACGCTTTTGCTTCAATCAATTCGTACGATAAACAATCGGTTTTTAGTTCGCACATAAACGTTTGAGGCAGGTCAAATTCCTCTTCGACTTGAGGGTGAAGACGAAAAATTTCCCCTGCTTCTACTCCATTAATCAAAACTTTTGCACACACATACGGGTGAGCTAAAGTATGGCTTGGAGTATGCGCAACCAATTCAAACGTTCCAGTAATATTACTGATTAATGTAACAAAAGTGGCAAAATCAATCACTGAAGGTTTTCCTGCATTTGAAACTTTTTCACTCTCCATCGCACCCGAAACGATAAATCCAAGCTGTTTCGACTCATGACGTTTGGTATCAAAAATCATCCCTGCCTCAAACAAAGCAATCTTCTTTTGATTCACTTTAACATTAGCTGATGCGGAGTTCAAGAGTCCCATCAATAGTGTCGGACGAAGCGTATCAAACGTTGCCGTAATTGGATTTAAAAGCTCTTTTTGAGAATCTGTACAAGTAAACCCAAATTTTTCAAGTTGGATACGCTCATTAAAGACAAAATGAACTGATTCATAAAACCCGTTTTGCGCTGCGCGATGACGGAATTCTCTTATTTTTTTATACTCTTTCAAATCATCCGACATTTGATTCGATTCAGCAAATACAAGCGGTTTGGAAGGAATATTATCAATTCCAACAATTCGGACAACTTCTTCTACTATATCTTGTTTATTCATAATATCATGACGAAACTTCGGTATCGAAATAGCAAAGGTAGACCCTTTTGGCTTGCCAATATTCATACCCAAATTTTTAAAAATTTGGGTAATACGTGTTTTATCAATTTTAAGTCCGATAAATAACTCAAACTCTTCTTCACACATACTGATTAGCTTTGGTT
>NZ_JBAQPS010000088.1:0-3292 GCF_049305995.1 Sulfuricurvum sp. | reverse complement strand
GGAAAGAAGCTCATCATCGGCGTTATAGCAGTGCAGTACTCCCCCTACTTCTCCGGCACTCTCTTCGAGAAGCACCCTTTTTGCATCATGGCTCGCATCCCGAATATGGATAATCAGCGGTTTTTTGACCTTTTTAGCAAATCGGATATGAGCACGGAAAACTTCATCTTGACGGGTTTTTTCGGTCTGTTTTTCTTCGTCACTCCCCTCAAGTCTGAAATAGTCCAATCCACATTCACCGATAGCGACACATTTAGGATGAGCGGCATACGCTTCAAAGTTAACCGATTCGATATGTTCCATATCATAGGGATGAACCCCTACGGCAAAATAGACATCATCGTAGTTTTCACAAAGTTCAATCGCACGTTCCAGCGTCCCAGGATGTGCTCCAGGGATGATAAAGGCTTCCACCCCTGCTTCGCGAGCCCGTGTCATCATGAGATCAAAATCTTCACGGTAGCGTTCATCGTCCAAATGGACATGAGTATCTATAATCATTCCTTCAGCCTCTAGCACGTTCAAATAAATCTCGGGCGAACCCTCGTGCTTCATCACTGACACTCTCTCCGCTGATGATACGGGCAATCTCCTCGATTCTCTCCGCATCGCTCAGTTCTTGGACACGGCTCTCGTCATCTTTGTAGATTAAAAAGTGCTGCTCTCCCATCGAGGTGAGCTGAGGCTGATGGGAAATAACAAAAATCTGATAATGAGTTGAGAGATGCCGCAATACTTTAGCGACACTCATCGACTCTTCACCGCTGAGATTGGCATCGATTTCATCCAACATCAAAACACCGCCGCTTCCTTGCATACTCTCGACCCCGAGTGCCAGTAATGCCAACCGGAGACGATTGAACTCCCCTGAACTGAGACGGTCGAGTTTGGTTCCAGATAGCCCCAATATTACTTTATCCGAACCGGTAGCATTGAGAAGAGTCGGTTCCAATTCCAATGTTGCTTCACGCAAATAAAGCATTCCCAAATATCCGTTTAAAGTAGCAAGGGTCTCTTTGAGAATACTATAACGTTGTTTTGAAAGTTCCTGTGCTGAGGATTTTAATGATGATTGAAATGAAGCGAGCTTTTTGATTAGATCATCTTTTGAATGCTCTATCGTCTCATACGATTCAAGTTCCTGTACTTTTTGATCCCGATAGGCCAAAGCCTCTTCCACACTGCCATAACGTCGTTTGAGTTCGGCAATCTGCTCAATACGGTCCAAAATAGATTCGACTGAAACCTCTTCGAGTTCCTCAAGACGTTCAGACGCACTCTCAAAAAGGCTACGCAGCTCATTCATCGCATCATCAAAAAAAGCACTGTTCGCTTCCAACAAGCCCAAAGCAGAACTTACTGACGATTCATACGAAAATATCGATTGTGCTTGCGCAATAGCTGTTTCAATTTTTTCTTTTTTTGAAAGTTGTTTTTTTATCAGAGCTAGTTCTTCATCTTCGCCTATTTTTGGGTTTATCGCATCAATTTTTCCAATTTCGTAAAGGGCAAATTCTTTGAGTTCCGCAAGATTTTTTTCTTTCTCTTCAATCTCTTTAAGATGATCGGAAAGGGTTTTAAATTGAGTATATTGATCTTTATGCGATTGCAAGATCAAAGCATGATTGGGTGTTTTAGCACAAATACGATCATCCAAAAGATTGAGCAATGCAGAGGATTCAAAATCATTGTAATCTTTGAGACTCAAGTGACGAAGATGGGTAGAACTAATCGACTCCATTGAAGACTTTGACATGCTTTGATTGTTGATAAAATAGCGTGTTTTCTCTTTTTTCACATGCCGAAAGATATTGAGAGATTCATTTTGAATTCCATATCGTTCTTCATCGATACTCCAAGAAACACTCGACTCGCAAATCTGGGCTTCGACATTTTCCAACCCCACTGAGGCTAAAATAGAACGCATCAAAATTGATTTTCCGCTCCCGCTTGGGCCCGTAAATACCACGAGACCAGGATGGAACTCCATATCAGCCTCTTTGAAAGTCAAAAATTCTTTTAAATAGAATCGTTCAATCACCGATTAGTTCCCCCATCCCATTTTTTCTTTGAGTACTTCAAAATAATTAAACTCTTTACGGTGAATCAAATGAGCTGCACCGCTGGCAAGCTTGATGTTTACCGTATCCTTGTGACTGATTTTAACGAGGTCTTGCCCATCAATAATTACTAGAGCACTCGCATCAGGAGTTTTCATCTCAATCTCAAAATGTCCCGGAAAAACCATAGGGCGCTGAGTCAGAGAATGGGGAGATATCGGTGTTAATGCAAATACCTGTGATAACGGGAAAAGAACCGGACCACCGGCAGAGAGATTATATGCTGTTGAGCCTGTAGGGGTTGAAACAACAACCCCATCGCCATAATAGGTGTTAAAACTTTGCCCATCGACGTACGTCTCGACATGAATCATTTTTGCGATTGAAGGGCGAGTTAATACGATATCGTTAAATGCAAATACTTCATTTGTCCCTTTTTGGGTAAGAATCGTTGCTTGTAAAATAGCCCGTTTATCGATACGATATTCCCCCTCCATCATCTTATCCACAAACGATTCGAGTTCTCCGAAATCAAGATCGGCCAAAAAGCCGAGTTTCCCCGCGTGAATTCCTAAGACGGGGAGCTGATAACGGTATGAACGGCGTACAGCAGAAATGAGAGTCCCATCCCCACCAATAGTGACTAAAAAATCTGAATTATGGCACATCATATCAAATGGCTGTCCCATAACATCAATCATACCGCCACTAATATTATCAATAATAACTTCAATATCACGAGATTCAAAAATCCGCTTTGCTTCAAAAAACATCTCTTTTAACTCAGGTGTAGAGGGACGTAATATAATGCCGACACGCTTAATATTAATTAGTTTCAAAACTCCCTCCCTTTTTTTGTAGTTTTATTATAGCGAATTGCTTAATGCGGTCAAAAAATATGACAAATTTACTGATAATATTCTAATGCTATTCCCTCACGTAATCCATCATCGACAATAATAGCCTCATTAATTTCTAATATTTGATAGATAGAAGTGACCATTAATATTCCTGTAATAATTAAATCTTCACGTCCTATACCAACATAGCGTATCCGTGTACTTTCATCCATCGCCAGTAACTCATGATAAACACGATAACAATCCTCTAATCTCAATTTAAACCCATTAATTCGATTAGAATCATAAGTTATATAATCCATTCCGAGTAAATAGGCTGATATAGTTGTTGGTGTTCCTGCTGTTAATACTAATGTTGTCTCTGAACCTTTT
>NZ_JBAQPS010000087.1:0-1901 GCF_049305995.1 Sulfuricurvum sp. | reverse complement strand
TCAAAAGTTGCTCTACTTTCGTCTCCATTGAATCGCTTATTTTACTAAAATAATAAACGACAGAATCTTCAGGTTTAAGTAGATGTTGTTTAGTTGCAACTCGAATCGCATTAAGGAAATGATCACTATGAGATTCTACGATGATTTGCACACCATTAGCAACTGCTATGGCACACAACCTTGCTATTTTGGATTGTCCTGCGGGATGAAGATGTGATTCTGGATTTTCAATGATAAGTAAATCACCCTGTTTTGATTTTAATATTGCCACTATAATTGGCAATACATAAGTAATCCCAAAACCTACATTTAAAGGGCTATACTCATTAGTCGTATTTTCTCCATAGATATATCGATAAGACAAACTTGCTTGATGTGTATCTAAATGTTTTTTGGGAAGCACTTCTATTCCATTACTTATTTCACTAAGCCAAAATGATACATTATCTAAAAGCCTATCAGTTTTGGCATTTTCATGTTTTAATGCTTTAATTTTTAAAGACTCATGTCTGTTTTCATCTAAGTAATGAGCTGTATATTCACCTTTTGAGCCTATAAGATTTTTTCTAATATGTCGCTCAGATAGTTCATAGGTTCTATTAGGTTGAATTCTATCAGTATGAAGGTATTGAAAATCATCGGCAAATAAATTTATTACATTTGATATAGGAATTGGGCATGTAGTACTCAACGATAAATTATTATAATTTATAGTAAATAGCAAAGTATTTATTGATATATTTATATCTTCATCATATACTTCTTGATTAAATATATCTTTTTTATCACCAAGATGAATATATTCACCCTCCAAAGACAATGGTTGATTTTTTGTATCTTCAACAAGCTTTATAATATGTGTTCGCAAGGGCTCTGAATGTTCTTTCATGGAAGACATCATCATACCATTAGTAACGATTTGATTAATTAATTCTCGATTTTCTTTTAACAACAATAATGATTGAATAAATGTTGATTTTCCACTACTATTAATTCCAGTGATAAGTGTAAGACCTCTTAACTCTATTTCAATATCTCTTAGTGATTTAAAATTTTTAATTTGAACTTTCTCAATTTTCATTTAAAACCTCTTTAATCAACTCATTCATAATTTTAAACCGCATTTCTACAGCACCTCTACCACTTGTACCTTTGGTAATGGCATTAGTAAATTCACTTTGTTCATCTTTTAAAAGTTCTAAAAACTTATTTAAAAACAAGAATTTTCTTTCTAAAAATTTCTCTTTATCTTCAATATTACTCAAACTAACCGTAATTACATCAAATAAAGAACGATTAAGCGATTTAGTTTTATGATCATCAGCAATTGAACGACTAAATCGATGTCCTTCTCCCAAAACCTTTTCAGAAAACTCAAGTGTCTCTAAAAACTCTTGTTTAAGATTTTTCAAAAGAACCTCATCTTTTATCTTATCCAACTTATCCATACTATCATCCAAAAATTCGCCCATATTATTAAAGGTAAACTCTTTGTAAGTAGGGAGTTTAAAAGCGATAAATCTCAACACTAGTTCTCTATCAGACATACGACTTGATTTAAGACCTACAATAGTTTTAAAAACTTTATCCTCAGCAATATCTTTAAGAAACTGTACACCATTTCCTCCCTGATTAAGTGCTTGCCGTATCTCTTGTGCATTAAGAACAAGCCCGCCTGTATTAATACGATGAAAGATCGAATAGCGCACTTTTTTGGGAGTTTGTGCTTCTATTTGATAGGTTATCAGTTGTGTATCCTCAATTACTCTTTTAAGATTTCTATCTAAATCATCATAACTTTTGCCGTTTAGTTCACTTAAAAATTCTAATTTTTGAAGTTTTAATTTTTTGTCAACCATAAATTTTTTAATACTTGAAAGTCTTTGAAGGCCATCTACAAC
>NZ_JBAQPS010000086.1:0-2083 GCF_049305995.1 Sulfuricurvum sp. | reverse complement strand
CCTCACGAGACTGCGTACCGAACTTACCTCCGAAGTGTTCGATGCCTTTATCACCTCCCAATACCCCAAAGACTATCGTCCCATCGGTGCCTATCAGCGAGGCGAGTTACAGGTCTATGCGGGGGTGAGTATACGAGAGAACTTGGAGCTTGGTCGACATTTGATCGTGGATGATTTCGTCACCTACATCGGATGTGAGAATCTCAGCGGTGAAATGGTCGATTATCTCTGTGATTATGCCAAAATGCACAAATGTCAAAGTATATTAGTGTGGGGGAAACAAAGAGGGATTTCTATAGATGATCTCAGTGGATTCCGCCCCAAACGGGACGGGTTTATCAAAATCTTCTAATTACTCCGCGATTCCCTCAACCTCTACAACCAGTTTTACCTCATCGCCGACGACTACGCCGCCCGCTTCGATCGCTTTGTTCCAGTTCAAACCGAAATCTTTACGGTTGATTTGCCCCGTTAGGACAAAACCTGAACGTTGATTACCCCATGGGTCTTCGACGACACCCCCCATATCGATATCCAGAACCACTTTTTTGGTAATCCCGTGGATCGTGAGGTTACCCGTCATTTTGGATTTTGTGGCGCTTGTCATCACAAAATTAATATCACCAAATTTTACGACATCAAAAAAGTCGGCACTTCGTAGATGATCATCCCGTTTAACGATCCCTGTATCGATAGAGTCGGCTTTGATCGCACCGCTGAGGGATTTGAATACCCCTTTGTCCAAATCATAGGTTCCATTAAAATTATTAAATTTCCCTGTTACGGTGCTAATCATCATGTGTTTGACTTTGAACCCGACCGTCGAGTGGGATGGGTCAACTTTATAAACCGCCGCTGACAATGCCGTTGAACTGAGCAATAAACTTGCTAATACCGTTGCTAAAAGAGTCTTTTTCATCGTCTATCCTTTTGGGTTAATCTCTACACATTGTAGATTGTTTTTCTCAATGAATTATTAACGTAACGATAATGATTCTACTTTTTAAGCTATACTTTTGGTATCAATTTCCAAAGGTTTTTTATGCAATTATGTGTCGCTCTCGATCTTCCAACACAAGAAGAAAATTTAGCTCTCATAGAAAAAATTAAAGAGTATCCGATCTGGCTCAAAGTAGGACTTCGCTCTTATATCCGAGATGGAAAACCCTTTATCGATGCTATCAAGGGCATCAATCCCGATTTTAAAATCTTTTTAGATCTCAAGCTCTACGACATCCCCAACACGATGGCTGATGCCGCCGAATCAATCATGGGTCTGGGGGTTGATATGTTCAACGTTCACGCCTCAGCAGGGCGAAAAGCGATGTCCGAAGTGATGAAACGACTAGAGCCATACGAAAACCGCCCCCTCGTCCTCGCCGTAACTGCCCTCACCTCGTTCGAAGAGGGTGAGTTTAGCCATGTCTATAGTGCCGGGATCGCCGAAAAAGCAGACCGTTTTGCCCAAGATGCGTATGAGTCAGGATTGGATGGTGTCGTATGCAGTGCCTATGAGAGCGCCTCGATCAAATCACTCACTTCAGATACCTTTGTCACCCTCACCCCCGGCATCCGCCCTTTTGGTGAAGATGCGGGAGATCAAGAGCGAGTTGCGACGATCGAGACAGCACAGGGTGAAAAAGTGGACTTCATCGTTGTCGGACGCCCCATCTACAAAGCCGCCAATCCTGCCGAAGTGGTAGAAAAGATTCTCGCTCTATTATAAATTGGAATATTCCTTGCTTTATTTTTACAAATAATGCCAAGGAGTCTGCATGAAATTTATGGATAAAATCGAACTCATCGTAAAACTCAAAGAAAAAATCGCGGAAGCAAAAGCTTCAAATGAAGCACTTGCGATGCAATTACAATCCCTTTTGGATCAAATCATCTCTAATCCAAAAAACTCTCCGGTAATTTGATCTAAACAAGCACCCATTTAAGGTGCTTGTTATCTACACCTGCTTATAATTACGCCCTCTTTATAACACTGGACGAGTAGGAAAGCGGCTGAATCCACCTCCCTGCTAAGGAGACGTACTGGCAACGGTACCGAGAGTTCGAATCTCTCCTCGTCCGCCAC
>NZ_JBAQPS010000085.1:0-1997 GCF_049305995.1 Sulfuricurvum sp. | reverse complement strand
AACAGCTTCAAGAAGAGATTCAAGAACTCCGAAAAATTATCTATGAGGATTCTCTCACCCAAAGCTACAATCGAAAATGGTTTGAAGATGAACTGCTTGATATCGCTAAACTCCGTCTCCGAGATAGCGGAACATTAGTGATGATCGATTTAAATAAGTTTAAAGAAATTAATGATACGCATGGTCATGTTGTCGGTGATAAAGTGCTATCTCTGGTAGCGAATAAACTGCGTGAAACCGGAGGTCGGGTTGTTCGCTACGGAGGAGATGAATTTATTATCGTGTTTGACATAACGCTTTCTCATGTGCAGGTAAATACTAAAATAGAATCCATTCTAAATTATTTTCAAAAAGTTCATTTTAAAGTTGGAGAGTATTCGTTTAAAATAAATTTTGCATTTGGCATGTCCTCGTTTACGCATGATGCAGAGGTATTAACGGTTATAGAATCGGCGGATAAGGCAATGTATCGTAATAAAAATAGTAAATTATCTATTAGGTGATATCTAAAAAAATAATATTTATAGCAATGAGACATAGCTATGGCAGTGTACTGTTAAAAAAGCTATAATTAACGTATGAATATCTGGTCATTTGATTTTGCGTGGGCATTTTTAGCACTCCCTCCCATCCTCTATTGCCTGTACACGTGCAAAATCATCCCTCAAAAGCGCTATTTTCCCCATCTACAATTCTTCGGCAATCCTAGTAAATGGCGAAACATGGAGTGGTTGTTCAAAGCGCTTGCCGTGACATTGATGGTGGGGGCGTTGGCGACTCCTGTTGTGGTCGATTTTTCCGATCCGCGCAACCGTAACGGGATCGACATCGTCCTAAGCCTCGATGCCAGCGGGTCGATGAATGCCTCGGGGTTTTCGAGCGATGAGAGCCGTGCCACTCGATTTGAGATCGTCCAAAAGATCGCTTCCGATTTTGTGATGAAACGGCGTGAAGATAACGTCGGGGTGGTGGTGTTTGGGGATTTTGCCTTTATCGCGACCCCCGTGACCTATGAGAAAGAGATCATAGCTGAGATGATCGGCTATCTGAGTCACGGTATGGCGGGACAGAACACGGCGATCGGTGAAGGGGTGGCTCAAGCCGTTCGAGCACTGAAAGATTCCAAAGCCAAGAGCAAAGTGATTATCCTCCTCACCGATGGAGAACACAACAGCGGTGCGATCTCCCCCAAAGAGGCGGTAGCGATGGCGCAAAAAGCTAGGATAAAACTCTACACCATCGGGATCGGTGAGAAGGGGGAATTTGATAGCAAACTTTTAGCCCAAATGGCACGTGATGGCGGGGGAGAGTATTTCAGTGCCACCAATGAAAAGGAACTCAAAGCGGTGTATGATCAGATCGATACGCTGGAGCGCTCGCGCATCAAAAGTGCCGAGCACACCTTTTTTGAACACTATTTTCAGTACGCGGTAGCGGGGGCATTGCTCATTATCCTGTGGTTAGGTTGGAGAAGGAGGGTCAAAGGATGAGTTTGTTATCTCCGATGTGGCTATATGCTCTTATCCTCCTCCCCCTCTATCTCTGGGGGGTGCGTCGCTATGGCTGGCATAAGCAATTTTGGCTTACGCTGAGTGTCTTCTTTTTGATCCTCTCCCTCAGCCGTCCCGTCATACTAGAAAAACCGATCAGCGTCGAAGAATCGGGAAGCGATGTGATCTTAGCCGTCGATGTGTCGTATTCGATGAGGGCGACCGACATTGCACCCACACGGCTGGATGCGGCGAAGCAGGTTTTGAAACAAATCGTAGCACATGATCGAAAAGATCGCTTCGGGGTACTCGCCCATACGACGAGTGCGATTATCCTCTCCCCCCTGACCAAAGACACCGAACTTCTCGAACACCTCTTAGGCTCACTCGATGAGTCGCAGATTATTACCAAAGGGACAGAGGTGATGAGTGCGTTGGAACTTGCCCGTAAAATGTCCCATGCACAGCACCCGTTGCTCGTCCTTTTTACCGACGGAGGAGATCAAC
>NZ_JBAQPS010000084.1:0-6844 GCF_049305995.1 Sulfuricurvum sp. | reverse complement strand
GTTATGAGAGAGTCGGACATCTCAAACCGTTTGCCCTCTTAGGCGGAGACAAAGCGATCAAAGAACCGAGACGGATTGCATTATCGCTGTTATTTGAGAGTTACACTCTCGATGAGGTGATGAGTCTAAAATCACCGACGGTGGAAGCCTTTTTACCCCATGAGATCCGAACTCTGCACCACATGTGGCTCAAAAATATCAACGCTCCCCGCAGTTCATCGATGGGAAGACTTTTTGATGCGGTAGCGTCATTGGGAGGGTTTGTCCAAAGCCTCGATTACGAGGGGCAGGGGGGGATGATGATGGAGTCGTTTGTGGAGGATTCCATCACCGAAACGTTTGCTTTTGGGGTGCATGAGGGTGTGATAGACCTCTCTCCTATGGTTCGAGAAATTATCGCTTTAGATGGGGATAAAACACAGATTGCCAGCCGTTTTCTATCTACTGTAGAAGCGATAATGCTCTACTATACGACACACTATCCTGAGTTTCCGGTAGTCGTCGGAGGAGGGGTATTTCAAAACCGTGCTTTGATGGGACGGCTCTATCGCCGCTTTGGTGCAGAGCGATTTTATGCTCAACAGCAAACGCCGATTAATGACGGCTCGATTGCACTCGGTCAACTGTATTATGCGATACATAATATGGGAAAATGTGCCACTTAAAGTTTGCTATAATATTCTCTATTTATTAGTAACGATTAAGGAATTAGATACATGGAACAAGAAAACACACATAATTTAGTATTTAGTAATGCCAGTAAAGAAGCTTTTTATGATTTGAAAGAGCAACTAAATGGTCAATATTCTCGATTAGGATATACAAATATTGCTATCGATAAAGAGAACTCTTTTATGATGAAAAGTAGTACTCTACAAAATTCTTATATACATTTGAAAATGAATGAAGCTAATAAAGAAATTACTATTAATTGTTTTAATACAGAAAAACCGACCTTAGTCAGTAATGGACTAATCAAAGAAGTTAAAACACTAACTCATGAAGAAATAGAAAAGTTAAAACACGATTTTTTGATTACCACAGAATTATGTACTAATTTGGAGATTATAGAACGATTAGGAATAGTTTCAGCACAATGTATATTTGGTGTTAATTTTATAAAAGATATTTTTAGCTTTGTGAGAGATATTATCGGCGGACGTATTAATTCATTAGAAGTTGGATTAGAAGAAGCTACAGAGGCTGTTTTGAATGAATTACAAGAAAAAGCTTTATTAAAAAATGCAAATGCGATTATAGGCTTAAAAATAGAACATACCTACAATAATAGTAATTCTGGAAATATTCTTTCAGTATATGCTACAGGTACAGCGGTCAAAATAAAATGACTAAACGATTTGATGAATGGAACGAAACCAAAAAAATCACTGAGTCCAGTGAGAGAAAAGTCGGGATTAAACCAAGGGAACTTTTTTGGGTGAAGATAGGGCAAAATATTGGTTCTGAAGAATATGGCAAAGGTAAGAATTTTACACGACCTGTTATCATTATCCGAAAACTAACCCATGATCTATTTTTAGGAGTGCCTACCACTACAACTGCAAAACATGATGATTATTTTCACACTTTTGAGTATAACCACGAATCAAAAGGCGAAACCAAAACAACCGCGATGGTGCTTCAAGTAAAAGTTTTTAGTACGAAGCGACTAATGAAACGAATCGGGATGATTGACAAAGAAAACTTTCAAATGATTCAGGAGAAGATAAAGAAGCTTGTTGACCCCACTTAAAAAGTGGGTGTGCCCGAAGGCGAATTGTAAAAGTATTATACACTATTTTTAAAATGGTGTCAAAATACACTATACAAGAAGCTTACGGAACGGATCCCGTACGCCGACCGACTTTAGCCGATCCACTTGATGAAAATTATAGCAAAATATAGAAAAAATATTACAAAAATTTAGAGGATAAAAGGAAACAAATGGACGCTAAAGTAGCCCTAATCGGTTCGGGGAACGCATTTTTTATGGATGAGGGGATCGGGTTGTATGCCGGTAAATACTTCAAAGAGAACTTCACCTATGAGCCGCCGCTCGATGTTGTCGATGGGGGGACGCTGGGATTTCGTTTGATGCCACTACTCCAAGAGTATGAGCATGTACTGATCGTCAATACCAGTTCCGATGATGCTTTGGCGGTGGGGACGATAGTGGTGATGAGCGGTGATGAGCTGATAGAGCATCAAGGGATCAAAAAAACGGCGAATGAAGTAGAGATTACCGAGATGCTTCAAATCTGTTCGATGGCGTCTCATTGCGCAGAGACGACAATGGTGAGCATCGTCCCTGAAGACATCATCAGTGTCTGCGTTGATATAACCCCCGCTCTTCGTGCACATTGGGAGAACTATATCGAGGTAATCGTAGAGCAACTCGCCAAATGCGGTATCACGGCTACGCTAAAAAATGAGGTTATGAGTCTGGATGAGATCATCGAGCAGTTTGCCAACCCTAGCATCGAACACTCCAAGGGTTTCTGATGCGTACGGTGGTATTGGGGGTCGGCAATGTACTCGAAGAGGATGACGGCGTCGGAATTTACGCGTGTGCCTATCTAAACGCCAACTATACTTTCACCCCCGACATAGAGATCATCAACGGTGGCGTGGAGGGGATCAATCTCCTCAATCTCTTTATGGAAAATGACCGCATCATTATCCTCGATACGATCAATCTCGACGATGAGGCAGGGAGTATCTACAATATCCCCTCGTACGAACTCAGCGGTTATGGGCTTAACAGCGGCGGAGCACATGAGGTAGGGGTTATGCAGTGTTTGGATATGATCGAGCTGATGGGGCAGAGCCTCCCCGAATCGAATGTTATCGGGATTATCCCCAAAAGTATCACGTTTCATATGGGGCTGAGCGATGAACTGAGCGAACATTTTACTAGCTATATAAATACAGTTATTAACTATTTAAAAACTATAAGTATCAGTTCTATACAGAGTGAATCACAAAAAAGTTTAGAGGAAATTATCGAAGAATTCAAATATCCGAGCCGATAGGGCGGAAATAGAGTTCTTCTAAAATTTCCGTACGTGTTTCTTTTGAAGTATTGAATTTAAACTCCGCCTCTTTGAGATAGTAGGGGAAATGCTCATTACTTACCCCTTTAAAACTGGTAATAAACTGTTCAAAATAGTGCCAAAATTTTGTGATAGCATTATCGTGTTCGGATATTTTGATGATTTTACTGGTGCGCATGAATTTCGAGAACTCTTTATGATACATGTCTTCGAGATTATCTTCGATAAATTGCTGTTTAAAGAGTCCCAGTGAGGGCATTAGCAACGTATAGACCTGATCACCGTATCCGAAGGTGAGAAAATTATGGGAATCAAAAATAGCCCTCTTGTCGTGTCGTTTGGATTTCTCGATGTAGAGGTACTCTTCGTACTGGGTTTGGGTATCTCGATGTAGGTTGTATTGGGCTTCACAATATTGGGCACAGAGATGTCGAAATTTCTGGTAATAATTCAAAACGCTTACGTAGCTAAGCCCTAAAGATTTGGATGCGGTGAGGGCATTTTCATCGCTGCAAAAGGCATTAATCGTCTTTTTGATCTGATTGATACGTGCAGGACTGTACTTTTTTTTGCATTGACTGCATTTAACGTTACCCTCACGTAACTGATACAGGGGTGAAGCACAATAGATACAGAGGGCTTTTGATGTGTTTGGTTCCATTTTTATCCAAGAAAAAAGTATTTTCAACTCTATTTTAGTTTATCTATCTATAATTATTTCTAAACTGAATAGTAATTCACAAAGGGGTTCGAAATGTTGAAAAAAGTCTTAGCCGTTGCATTGGTCGCAGAAGCGTCGTTGTTAGCCCACACAGGTCATGGTAGTGTATCAGGTTTTGGTGCGGGATTCGGACACCCGATCGGTGGAGCTGATCATATTTTGGCTATGATCGCGGTTGGTCTTTGGGCGGCTCAAATGGGAGGGCGTGTTTTGTGGGCGGTTCCTCTTAGTTTTGTGTTGATGATGCTTGCGGGTGCGGCTATGGGTGTCAACGGTATTCAAGTACCGTTTATCGAAGAGGGTATTTTAGCTTCTGTTCTCGTTTTGGGCGCATTGATCGGTTTCGGGGTGAAAATGCCGGTGGTGTTTA
Organism: Sulfuricurvum sp.; assembly: GCF_049305995.1. Lineage (GTDB taxonomy): Bacteria > Campylobacterota > Campylobacteria > Campylobacterales > Sulfurimonadaceae > Sulfuricurvum. Next base: position 2,700 of record NZ_JBAQPS010000084.1, on the reverse strand, counting down.
GCTCGGCTATCGTTGGGTTGTTCGCGATTTTCCACGGTACAGCGCATGGTGCGGAGATGCCTCTTAACGCAGGCGGTGTTGAGTATGCGGCTGGATTTGTACTCGCTACGGCATTGTTGCACATCGGCGGGATCGCTATCGGATTTGCAATGCATAAACTCTCTAAAGCCTCTCGCGTAGCAGGTGGAGCGATTGCCGCTTCAGGAGTCGCATTAGTTCTATCTTGATATACTAGCATTATTATCACTTCTCTTGTCATTCCCAATCGAGTTGGGAATGACGAACCCAAATATACTTTTTTTAGGATTTTATCATGTGCAAAGATTGCGGATGCTCCATAACGGATCACGACCACCACCATACTCATATCGACGAAAACGGCAACGAATACACTCATACCCACGACGATCATCACCATGATGACGATTCTCATACCCATCAAGCGGCGCATGAGACATTGCACCATAACCCTCAGCTCAATGATGCGAAAACGATCTCCGTCATCAAAAAGATTTTGGACAAAAATGACCAAGAGGCGCACCACAACCGTGAACATTTTAATGAGCACGGGGTATTGGCAATCAATCTTATGAGCTCACCCGGCAGTGGAAAAACAACGTTGTTAGAGAAAATGGGAACCTTGTCACCGTTTAAATTCGGCGTTATTGAGGGGGATTTGGAGACATCACGCGATGCAGATCGTCTCACCGCGGTGGGGATTCCTGCCGTGCAGATTCAGACGGGGAGTGCGTGTCATCTGGATGCGTTTATGGTACACAAAGGGCTACATGATTTGCCGCTAGCTCCGCTCGATGTCTGCTTTATCGAAAACGTCGGGAACCTCGTCTGCCCTGCGAGTTACGATGTGGGATCACATCTCAACATCGTCCTCGTCTCGATCCCTGAGGGGGAAGATAAAATCGCTAAATATCCCGTTATGTTCCGTTGCGCCGATCTGATTCTTATCACCAAAACCGATCTGTTGCCGTATTTTAAATACGACATCGAGCGGGAGAAAGCGGAAGCACGAAAGATCAAACCCAATGTCGATATTTTGGAAGTAAACATCAACGACGAAGCTTCTATCATGCGAGTAATCGAGTGGATCGAATTTAAACGAAAGATGAGAGCGTAATATGTGTTTATCTATCCCCTCAAAAGTGGTCAGTATCGACACCGAAAATAACACTGCCACCGTTGATACGATGGGTGTTCAGCGCAGTGCTGGATTGGATTTGATGGAAGAGGGAAGTGTACAAATCGGCGATTATGTACTCCTTCATATCGGATTTATCATGAACAAAATCGATGAGGAAGATGCCCTCGAATCGCTCAGGGTTTACAAAGAGATACTCGATGTGATGGATGAACAAGAACGACTAGCCGCGATAGCAGAGAGTGACAATTGTCCGAACGGCGGAGCCTGAGATGGGATTGGAACTTAAAAATCTTTATGATGATTTTCGAGATGCCGATACGATAAAAGCGTACGCGAAGATCATCGCGGAGGATGCCTCAAAGCTCCCTCACCCGATCAATATCATGGAGGTGTGCGGCGGACATACCCACACCATCATGAAATACGGTGTGTTGCAACTGCTCCCCTCCAACATCCATTTCGTCCACGGTCCGGGATGCCCCGTGTGCATCATGCCCAAAGAGCGAATCGACCATGCTTATGTGTTGAGTCAGCAACCCAACGTAATTTTGGTGACGCTGGGCGATATGATCAAAGTCCCCGGAAGCAACGGAAGCCTCCAAGATGCGCGGAGCAAGGGTGCGGATGTCCGTTTCGTCTACTCACCTTTGGATTGTCTCAAAATCGCCCAAGAGAACCCCGATAAAACGGTCATCTTCTTCGCCATCGGATTTGAGACGACGACCCCGATGACGGCCGCACTTTTGGACACAGTGATAAAACAGGATGTCAAGAATATCCTCTTGCACGTCAATCACGTTACGGTGCCCGAACCGATGCGCGCCCTGATCAGCGATGAAGCGTGTATCATCGATGCGTTTTTAGGACCTTCCCACGTCAGCGTTATCAGCGGAAGTAAAATCTACGAAGAGTTCCCGCGCGATTGGGGCAAACCCGTCGTCGTGAGCGGATTCGAGCCGGTGGACGTGATGCAGTCGATCAGCATGACCGTCAAACAATTTATCGAAAACCGATGTGAACTCGAAGTGGAGTACAAACGTGCCGTGACGCGCGAGGGGAACCTCAAAGCCCAAGCGTTGAATGATACATACTTCCAAAAAGTGGACTTTCGCTGGCGCGGTCTGGGCGACATTCCCCAAAGCGGGATGGGTCTAAAGTCAGAGTATGATCGCTACAACGCCGAGAAGATTTACGATGCCATCCTCCCAAAAGAGGAGATTGACGATCACAAACTCTGTATCTGCGGCGATATTCTCAAAGGGAAAGCTTCCCCGCCGCAGTGCTCTATTTTCGGCACGGCGTGTAAACCGAGCAGCCCTGTGGGAAGCTGTATGGTCAGCTCCGAGGGGGCATGTTCGGCGTATTATAAATATGGGAATTTGCAAGTAGAAATTCGAGATAATCTATAAAATTCTATAGTATGCTGGTATATTTTATACCAGTATATGGGGTAAATATGAAAATAAGCACATAGAAACCAATTTAAAAACGCCGAAACTTCGTAAAAAAAATCGTGTAAAAAGTATTACGGGAACGTTGCA
>NZ_JBAQPS010000083.1:0-6321 GCF_049305995.1 Sulfuricurvum sp. | reverse complement strand
CCCACATGGTGAGAAGTCTCTCCATCTTACGGAGTAAAATATTGTAAAAAACGATAGCCGGAATCGCCACCACAAGTCCCATTGCGGTTGCTTTGAGTGCCAATGCCAGCCCTGTCATGATTTTCTTCGGATCGACTGCCCCTACATCTCCGAGGCTGTAAAAGGTGATCATGATCCCCAAAACCGTTCCAAGAAGTCCGACATAGGGTGCATTGGAGCCGATCGTTGCAATCGTGCTGACGTTGTTTCCTAGATCAAGTTCAAGTTCTTCTTTGCTCTCATAATCCTCAATTCTAACCGAACCATACGCCATCATTCTCTCGATAAAAAGCCATAATGAGACAATACTCATAATCACCAAAATACCGATGATCCCATAATCCACTGCCGAGTGGGCAAACTCCAACCAATTGCTATTTTCCATTCGTTATTCCCCTTTTTTAAATTCTAATTTCACACAGGTCCCCTCTCCCACACGAGAAGCAACATTTAACTGTATATGATGGCGATCACAATAGCGTTTCACCAAACTTAAACCGATTCCATATCCCGGCATTGTAGTATCATTTTGGAAATAGCGATCATAAATCCGCATAAGGGTAATCTCATCCATTCCAAACCCCTGATCACAAAGAGTTAGAGTTTGATCATGTAATTCTATCGTGATATGAGCTGTTTGAGATGAATATTTTACCCCATTCTCAACTAAATTATCAATTACCTTACCCAACCCAATCCGATCACATTTCACACTAAACGGTTCGATTTTAAGCTCCCAAAAGGCAGTTGGATAGAGAGAACGCAAAAATCCTAAACGCTCTTCTATCAGTTCACGCAGATCAAAAGAGTCGATAGATTCACGTTCTGTCTGTTTCTTGATCAGATAATCGAGCTCGTTATACCGCTCTTTGAGCATCTCCGCCGCCATCTCGATCCGTTCCAGCCGTTTGAGCGATTTTTCATCATCATGTGTTTTACGTAACATTCCCACATTCGCCGTAATGGTATTGATAGGGAGGTTCAGCTCATGAAGTGTCTCTTTAGAAAAGCGTTCCAAATGGATAAAATGCTCACGCAGAGGGGTAATTGCGATTTTAGCCAAAACTCCCCCAACGACGAGGGTAATTAGTAAAGAGAATAAGGCAATGATCCCCCACTGCTCTACCCCTAAAATCTGATGGACATAATAAATTCCGGCGATCAAAACGCCTGTCGTGGTTACGTAAAGCGAGGCTAATGCAATTGTAAAACTACGAAACAAGACGATACCCTACGCCTCGTATATTGACGATCGACTCAGATCCTATCTCTTGTTTAAGACGATTGATATAGACTCGAATAGCTCCATCGCTAATCATTTCAGAAGGGTTCCAAAGGGTATCCATAATCATCTCTTTGGTGACAATTTCTCCCGCATTTCGGATAAATAGTGCCATGAGTTGATACTCTTTGAGCGAAAAGGGTATCTCTTTTCCCCCTCTCAAAACACATTTATGAAGCTCATCGAGACAGAGATCCCCGAAACAATTGCGTGTTTTTCCTTTTGTGCGGCGTAAAAGTGCCTGAATTCGAACCAGCAGTTCATTCGTATTGAATGGCTTTTTGAGGTAATCATCCGCACCAATCTCAAAAGCCTGAGAGAGTGTTTCAATCTCTTGATGGGAAGTGAGATAGATGGTTGGAGTCGTATCATTGGCACGACGAAGCTCTTTTAGAAGTGATAGTCCATCGATAAGAGGGACATTAATATCGAGAAGGTAGAGATCAAACTGATTTTTATAGGTCTCATCGAGAGCTTCTTGCCCGTTTCGGCACAGACATATCTCGAATCCCTCTTCTTCCAATACATCGGTGATTGACTCCCCAAAGAGTAAATCATCTTCTAAAAGTAATATCTTAGTCAACACGCTCTAATGACCATTTCAAAGTTTCACCTGCTCTCATCGGAACGACGGTGCCATACATATCGGGAACCACAAAATCGTGTTTTACCAATACAACCTCTTTAAATTCGGCACAAATACCGTAAATTTGTTGCGCATTATCACTCACAAATGCCTGAAGATTCTCCAGTTTGTCATGCGCTTCAAAGACTTCACACAAGAGTTGCAAAGCGATAGGAGCGGTAAACACCCCTGCTCCGCATCCGCATGACTCTTTAGTATGTTTTGGATGAGGAGCACTGTCAGAACCAAACATCACTTTCGGATGCGCTTCGAGTGCAACACGCAACAATGCCGCGCGATCTTCAGGACGTTTTGCTATCGGTTTACAGAACAAATGAGGACGCAACATCCCACCGGCAACATCATCGAGGGTGATAATGAGATGATGAACCGTGATCGTCGCGTAAAGATTCTCATAACGATCCAACATTGCGACCGCATCAGCTGTCGTGATATGCTCCATTATGATTTTGAGTTTCGGAAAATTCAAAGCCAACATCTCATACACCGACATAAACTCGGCTTCTCGATCCATGACAAAACCGTTCGTCTCACCGTGAACAGAGAGGATAATCCCTAAATCGCTCATTGCTTCGAGCGTTTCACGCATCGCTTCGATATCAAAACTCGCCACACCGCCTTCAGAGTTCGTCGTTACACCGCTGGGATAGAGTTTAATGGCAGTAATATGATCCTGTACGCTTTCCAAAAAGGTCCTGCTGTAGTTTTGGTAAAAGAGGGTCATATAGGGTTCAAAATCATCCCGCCCGATGGCATGTTTAATCCGTTTTTTATACTCTTTGACCGCCTCTAACGTTGTCACCGGAGGGACGAGGTTTGGCATTACCAGTGCACCGCTGAAGCTGTATGAAGTTAGAGGAGCCACTGTCTCTAGCATATCACCATCACGTAGATGCAAATGCATATCAAGCGGCATAGTTAACGTAATTGATTTCATCATTAAGCCTTCAACTGCTTTTGCGCTTCTTGGATAAGTCCGTTAAGTGCTTCTTCATAACGTACAGCTTCTGATTGTTCCGTTGATTCGAAACGGGTTACAAGTACTGGAGTTGTGTTACTCGCGCGAACCAAGCCCCACCCTTTATCGAAAATAACCCGCACCCCATCCACATCGATAATATCACGGATAGCAGGGAAATCACTCGGCGGATTTTGTAAGAGTTCTTTGAGTTTTGCAATGAGTGGAAACTTCTCTTGCTCGGTTGTCTTGACTTTTATCTCTTCGGTTGAAAATACCTGTGGAAGTTTGGCGATCTCAGCATCTAAATCGATACCTTCATGAATGAGTTCGAGCATACGAAGTGTCGCATAAATCGCATCATCATACCCGAAATAGCGATCAGCAAAAAACACGTGCCCGCTCACTTCACACGCCAAATCGGCATGAAGCTCTTTCATTTTGACTTTGAGATTCGAGTGACCTGTTTTGTACATCACCGCCGTCGCACCCCGCTCACGCAACGTGTCGTACATCACCTGCGAACACTTTACCTCGCCAATAACGATTGGATTTTTCATCTTAAGAGCAAACAGCAACGCCATCATGTCCCCTTTGATGTTATTGCGCGGGGTCAATACGGCGATACGGTCGGCATCACCGTCATACGCAAATGCGATGTCCCCCTCTTCGGCAAGAAGTTTTTTAATATCTTCGAGATTATGTTCTTCACTCGGGTCCGGATGATGATTCGGGAACGTCCCATCAGGATCGACGTAGATTCCTTTTGTTTTAAGCTCTAATGCATTGAAAATATCTTCGATTGCCAAACCTGCAACCCCATTACCGCAGTCGTAAACGATCCGTTCCTTCATTCCGCGTAAATGTCCGAAGGATTCGATCATAAATGTTTTATAACGAGAAAGGGCATCGATCTCTACAACCTGACGTTCAACTTTAGGAGGCATATCCATAGCATCGATTTTTCGCCCTAGTGCATAAATCTCTTCACCGAAAAAAGGGAGTTTATCGATGGTGATTTTAAAGCCGTTGTATTCACTCGGATTGTGAGAACCGGTAATCATCACCGATGCACACGCAGTTACTCCATTAAACTCTTGATAATTGCAAAAATAGTTGACGGGAGTAGGCACCATACCCATCCCCAGAACTTTCATACCACCGGCATTTAAACCTGCCGTCAAATATTCAAAAAGGATCGGTGAATGTGAGCGTGCATCATAACCGACGGCAACGTATTCTCCGTATTGTTTCATCTCATCTGCTAACGCATATCCTAGACGAGTAATCGTCTCTTCGTTCAACTCTTTTTCATAAATTCCACGGATATCATATTCACGGTAAATGCTCATAGTTTCCCTTTTTCATCAATATTAACAAATTATACAACGGGGTAGTTAAAAGAGTCTTTTATGAGGCCGTAAGCCCCATGGAAGAATAGTAAAGAAGTGTTACAAAAGTGTTAAATTAATTCCATATTATTCTCTATCTTTGTTTTTATAAAATGCCACCGTACAGTCAGACTGATAATAGTGGCGTCGAAAAATACACCGTGCACCGAGATTATCCGCCAATTTCTGAATTTCTGAGCTTTTGAGGTAGTTATAGGTTTTAGAGCGTTCTTTTCCTTCCAGAAAATTAAACACAACTCCCCGAAGTGATACCTTATAACACCGTTCGATAAATCGGAACGACTGCTCTTTGGTGAGAATATTGAGTGCTCCGCTACACACGACCATATCTGCTTTTGGCAGATCGTCTACGAGGATATCACACACATGCGCCTCGCATCCGGTTCGTTTTTTGGTCTCATGCACCATAATACTAAGTGCATCCAATCCGATATAATCGATCGAATCACTGCGATGCCTGCGAAGATAGAGGCAAAAATCACCGTAACCGCATCCCGCATCCACAACGGAATCGAGGGGGTCGGGGAGAAGGCTGAGAATCTGGTGAAAACGAACCTCTTGGGATGATTTGGAATGCCATCCTAAACCCTGTGGAGTGAAACCGTTTTCAAAAACAGCTTTGTGATAAAATTGCTTGTTTAAATGGTGATGCATTATAGAACCTAGTGTAAAAAATCAAATTTCGTATCGTTAAAGGAGCCAGTTCGTGAAAGCCAAAAATTTAACCCATATGTTTTACCAATGGGAAAGGGATATCTTGGTTTTAAATGTTTTGGGTACTCCGAGTGCCAAACGTGACGCCATCGGCAAAGTCAAAGGAAACCAGCTCAAAATCAGCGTTACCGAAGCTCCCGTAGCGGGACGGGCAACCGAGCATATGGTTCGCTTTTTAGCCAAAACCTTTCAGATTTCCCCCTCTGACATCGAGGTAGTTTACGGTCGGATGAACGTCAACAAACAGCTTCGGCTCAATAATCCGCAAAATCTCCCCTCCGTCATTGAACCTCAATAAAAGCCAGTATAAAACAGCGTCCTATATTATCATTCCCTCACCGGTCCCGCCGCCGCATAATCGTACTGGCTTCCTGCTTTGTCGTAGCGTTTGAAGTTCTCTATAAACATCCTCGCCAATTTATGCGCCGTCTCATCGTACGCCGTTTTGTCTTCCCAGACGTTTCGAGGGTTGAGCACCTCGGTATCGACCCCGTGAAGTGCTCTAGGGATCAAAAGTCCGAATATCGGAAAGATGTCGAAGTCGTTTTCCATAATCGATCCGTCTAAGATGGTGTTGATGCACGCGCGGGTATTGCGGATACTCATCCGTTTGCCGACCCCGTAACTGCCGCCGCTCCATCCGGTGTTGACGAGATAGACTTTTACCCCGTGTTGATCAATCTTTTGCCCTAAAAGCTCCGCATATACCGTCGGCATAAGGGGGAGAAACGCCTCTCCGAAACAAGCCGAGAAGGTGGCGACGGGTTCGGTAATCCCCCGCTCAGTTCCCGCGACTTTGGCGGTATAGCCGCTGAGGAAATAATACATCGCCTGCTCTTTGGTCAACATACTCACCGGAGGAAGCACCCCAAACGCATCGGCGGTGAGAAAAATGATCGTTTTAGGGTGAGTGCCACACATCCCTGCTTGAAAATTTTCGATATGGTGGATCGGATACGAGACACGGGTGTTCTCAGTTTTGGAGTTGTCTTTGAAATCGACGTGCCCGTGTTCATTCGCCACGACGTTTTCTAAAATGGCGTTTTCGCGGATGGCGGCGTGGATTTCAGGTTCACTTGAGGGGTCGAGATTGATCACTTTCGCGTAGCATCCCCCCTCGAAATTGAAAATCCCGTGCTCGTCCCATCCGTGCTCATCGTCTCCGATCAGAGCGCGTTGCGGATCGGTCGAGAGGGTAGTTTTTCCCGTTCCGCTCAGACCGAAAAACAAAGCGGTCTCTCCTGCTTTACCGATGTTGGCACTGCAATGC
>NZ_JBAQPS010000082.1:0-10545 GCF_049305995.1 Sulfuricurvum sp. | reverse complement strand
CATATTCCCTTGAAGCTGAAACAAATAATTTTTATCAATTATATTTATTATACATAGAACTAGTTACAACAATAATTTATACACATAAATTACCAGATAAATCTAATTTTCAAAATAAAATTATTTGTTTTTACTTTAGTAGAAGTTACAGTCAGTGTAAAAAAGCCATCCAAGACTATAAAAAGAACTATCCAAATACTGATGGCGTCTTTTTAGATTTGTATCTTGCTAAATGTGAATTAAATTTAAATAATAATCGAAAATTTGAAAAGTTAATATCTCATGTAATTAAACAAAAATTCGAGTTAATAGGACATAGGCGTATTTATGATGAAATACTAAATATTGAGATTATTAAAAAATTACTAAAAAAATATTATTCTGATGAAGAAATTCAAAAATTAAAAGATACTTTAAAAAAATAAAAAATTAAAAAACAAAATTTTGAAAATCAAAATAAAAAATTATATAAATATTTTAATAATAAAGAATATTCATTTAATGAATAATATACAAAAATCAAAAAAAATGTAGCGGAACTTAAAGAGTTAAAAGAGAAATTTGAGGCAAAAAAGTAAAATCATTATCGATAATATAGTATACTACTATAAAGGAGTACATCATGCAAACACTCGGTATCAAATCACTCCAAACCAACCCTGCCCTCCTCACCCGTTCTCTCGAATCGGGAGAATATTCGCTTATCACCAAACGAGGAGAACCCATCGGTATCGCAGTGGGATTTAGCTCTAAAATCATCGATGAGGGATTACACCGATTTTTAGCACTCAAAGCGTATGAAAACGGCGATCTGAGTCTCGGTGAACTCGCCGCATCCATCGGGCAAACTCGTTCAGAAACATTAGCCACCCTCGGAAAACTTGGAATCGTAACCGCCGATTATTCACTCGATGATGAACTCGCTTCACTGGATCGTTTGGGGCTATGAAAGCCATCGTCAGTGATGCGACCGCGCTAATAATTCTCGCGAAACTATCGCGTACCGAACTGCTAAAATCGCTATTTACCTCTGTCATCATTCCACATCATGTAAAAGAGGAGATACTCCAAAAAAACGATTATGATTGCTCGGTATGGGACGATTCCTTTTTCATCGTCTATAGTGTTAATGATACTTCACTCCTCTCATCACTCGAACTTTTTTTGGACAAAGGGGAGAGTGAAGCGATCACCCTTGCAAAAGAGCTTTCACTTCCCTTGCTTATCGATGAGAAAAAAGGGAGAAAGATTGCCCAGACCATGCACATCGACGTCATCGGATTAGTAGGAATTGTCGTAGCTCTATATCGACGCAATATAATCAATTCAAAAGAAGCCATCACCATTATCGACGAAGCGCAACTCATCGGTTTTCGTCTCTCAGATAAACTCTATCATGATTTTATCCGTCTTATAAAAGAAAAGAGAGCTTTACTTGAGCGAGTTTCAAAAGCTCAATGTAGCGATCCTATAGAATAATATGACCTACGCTCACCCTTTTCCCCCTATCCTCGATCATAATACCCGCATCCTCTTTTTGGGCAGTTTTCCCAGTATCGCGTCGTTCGAGCAAGCCTTTTACTACGCCCATCCCCGCAACGCCTTTTGGTCGATACTCGAAGCGATTTTTGATGTCCGTTTAGCAACCAATAAGGCGAAAAAAGCATTTTGTCTTGAACAAGGGATCGGGTTGTGGGATGTCATTGGAAGTTGTGAGCGAAGCAATTCGAGCGATACGAATCTGAAAAACTGCATCCCTAATGATTTTGAAAAACTGTTACGTGAGTATCCCAACATTCAAGCCCTCGCCTTTACGGGGAAAAAAAGCCATGATTTGTTTATGAAGTTTTTTAAAGATTTGAAGATTGAGAAAGTGCTTCTCCCCTCCACCTCACCCGCTCATGCGGCAATGACGTTCGAGGAGAAAAAAGAGAGTTATGAAAATTTTATTAAAAAGTATTTAACTCTCTAATACCTGCTCAAAAATATTTTTTGCAGTCTTCCAACGATCCCCTTTTGCATTCATCATCACGATAACGCAATCTTTCCCATCTTTTTTTGCCCGTGCAATGAGACATTGTCCAGCTCTGACCGTATAGCCCGTTTTGACCCCGACGGCATACTGGTAGCGATTGAGAAGCCGATTATGGGTATAGGCGTAGAATTCACGGTTTTTATTCAAAGCGCGATAGCGATATTCATTCATTTTACTGATTTCATTGAATTTACGGTTTTTAATCGCGTACTCGGTCATTTTTAGGAGGTCTTTTGGGGTGGAGAAGTGTTGTTTATCATCGTATCCGCAAGGGTTGGTGAAATGGGTATGAGCCATCCCGATCGCTTTGGCTTTCGCGTTCATCATCTCGACAAAACGTTCTTCGCTCCCCCCTACAGTAATCGCTATCGCTTTAGCCGCATCGTTATCGGATTTGATCATTGCCGCTTTGAGCATATCTTCCAAACGAATCACATCCCCTCGTCGGTATCCCGCGATTGTGGGTTCCACTTTGGTCATCTCTTTGGTAATCGTAACGGATTCACCTAACTTACCCCGCTCAATCGCCAACATAACCGTCATCACTTTGGTGAGACTGGCGGGTTGTACCTCTTTGAACGGCTCCTTGGCGTAAAGAGTCTGTTTCGCAGAAATATCTTTTACAATAAGTGCTTCTACTTCAAGTTTATTGAGTTCATTTTTATCGATCTGAGCCAAAAGTGTAATAGTAGTTCCCAGTAACAGAGTGCAGAGTCGTTTAATCATTGCTATTCCTTAAAATAAATGTTCGTTTAACCTCCAAAAGCAAAGAGTATGCCATCTATGGTAAAATTCGTCAAAAATGGAGAATCAAATGCGCCGAATTCGAGGGTTTTTTCTGCTGCTGTTTATCAGTGCCACCCTCATTAGTGCCCTCCATGAAGTGATACATGATCATCATCATGAGCTAGAAAACCATATAGAAGAAGATTGCCCTCTCTATCTTATGGTTCACACTCCTGTGGTACTCAATGATACGATATCAATCCATCTCATCGATACCATTTTCCTAACCTATGCTTCTAATGAATCTGCACGTATTGCCATTGATTTCATCCCATCCAACAGCCGTTCACCTCCTCTTTCTTAAGCTTTTTTCACTAACCAAAGCATTTTTGTAATTTAACACTTAGGATATTTCTATGAAAAAAACTCTCTCTATCGTTGCATGTGCAGTAATTTGTACTTTTGCATCGGCAAACGATCTACAACTAAACAAAATTACCGTAGATAGTACACCCCCCCTCATCCAACATAAAGGTTCACTCAAAGATTTGGTTGAAAAAACTGAAACAGTTGATAAAAAAGAGCTAGATATAACTCATTCTTCCACACTTTCTGAAGTTATCGAAAAACAAACAGGGATCAGTGTCACGACAGGCTGTTCGATCTGCGGTCTCAAACGAGTTCAAATGAATGGACTAAAAGGGGAACATACAACGGTATTAATCGATGGTATCCCTTTCAATTCAACGGTATCTAGCTTTTATGGCATGGATGCCATCGGTACTTCGGATATCGAAAGTATCGAAGTAGCACGAGGTGCAGGAATGTCTCTCACTGCCCCCGAAGCGATCGGAGGAATAATCAATATTATCCCTCGTAAACCGCGAACTATCGGTATTGAAGTAGATCTCTCCATGGGGACATTGGGAACCAAAAATTATTCTATCCTCGGTGAAGCGATGAGTACGGATCAAAAAACTGGTGTTCTTATTTCCGCATCGTACCACGATCAAAATCAAGTGGATAATGATCACAATGGTGTTAGTGAATCCCCAAGCCTTAAAAATCAGACACTATCAATAATGTTGACACACGAGTTCTCAACTATCGATTCCGTAGAGCTAAAAGTAAGTCATTTTACGTCAAATTCATTCGGCGGTCCTATGGTTTCAGAGAGTTCTGCGATTGCAAGCTATGATCCCGCAAATAACGATCCATTATTCACAAATGGTAATATCAACAATCCGCTTACTAGCAATGCGATGTCAGTACTAGAACGTATCAATACAACCCGCGATGAAATCTACCTCAAACAGCATCATACTCTCAACGGTACCATGAACCTTCAAACAACGCTAGCTTACGCTGAACAAAAACAAGATTCGCTTTATGAAGGATCCGATTATCTTAATATCGATAAAACCTATTTCGGCGATCTAAAAATCGATCATGCCCTCAACAATAACCACTTCCTGACCTATGGAGCCGATGCCAAAATCGAAACAGCACGCTCACAATCGGTAGCATTTTTTGATGTTGCTGGTAGAGACAAAGATGATTTTGATTACACTGCTTTAGGAGTATATGCCCAAGATGCATGGATGATCGATGATAAAAATGAACTAACTGTCGCTGTGCGTGGAGCGAAAATCACCACTGACTGGCGTGCCAAGAAAGCTCAAGGTAATGAGATCGATGAAACCATGCTCATACCGCGTTTACTTTGGCGGCACAACCACACAAATAATTTGACTTCACGCCTCAGTGCCGGTATGGGGTATCGTTCTCCATTAACCTTTTTTGAATCAGAACATGGTTTGCTTGATAACGGATTTGATATGGCCATTACCGAACTCGAAAAATCAAAAGGGGCAAGTTATGCGCTCTCTTATGATGCCAATAGACTGAGTATTACAACATCTGCTGCTTATACACAAGTCAAAAATCTTGCTTACATTGATGATTCCGCTGCAACACCGGTTTTACGCAACTCTCAAGAAACGGTCAGTGTCAAAAATGCCGATATCACTGTCGGTTACGAACTGAGCGAAGGGCTCAATCTCTCGGGAGCCTATGAAATCTATCGTTACGATAATGCATATAAATCCCATCTTTCACTCGCCGCTATCGAGCAGCGGGCACGTTTTAGTGTTGATTACGATATTAACGGATGGGAGCTTTACACGGAAGCCACATGGGTCGGAGAGCGTAATTTAGCTCCATATGGTTATGACAATCGTTATAACGATACTCTTGCATCATCTCCTAAAAAAACAACATCACCAGCCTTTACTACTATCGATTTTAGAATTTCAAAAGCATTAAACAAAAATTTTACACTCTACGCAGGTGCCAAAAATTTATTTGACTATACACAAACCGATACCGAGTCCCCCCTTTTCTTCGACGCAGGCGGTGGATTTGATTCAGCTCATATTTGGGGACCACTTCGAGGGCGAATGGCATATACAGGACTACAAGCAAGCTTTTGAAATATTTTTCGTTACAATAGAGGATGCAAAGTTTATCTACCGCCCATCTTCAAATAGTAAATAAATCTTCCCATACCCTGCTTCGATGCAGCGGGATGTGGACATTACCCCATTTAAATACTATTGCCTATAAATTAGAAACCTTTCAACCTAAATCTTCTGTTATTTGGGATGTATCCCAAGTGAATGAAATTGATTCTGCCGGAATAGCACTATGGCATCTCTATCACCGCGCCTTTGAAAAAGAGGGGATCACCTCCGAACTCATCGGTATCAATGAAAACCACTCAAAACTTTATTCCCTCCTCTACTCCGGTAAAAATGAGATTTTTTCCCCTCCGACTCGTCCCTCATGGCTTTATTCGCTAGGAGAGGAAGCGCACAAAAATCTCAAAGGTATCACTCAGTTCATCGCCTTTTTAGGAGAAGCGTTTGTCTTGCTTTTTTATACACTGCTTCACCCCTCCAAAATCCGTTACCGTTCTATCGTCGCCCATATCTTTACCACGGGAGCCGCTGCCCTCCCGATCATCGCTATCAGTGCCTTTTTAATCGGGGTTGTCATCGCCTATCAAAGCATCGTCCAACTCCAAAAATTCGGAGCCGATATTTTTATTGTCGATACCATCGGGATATCCCTCACCCGTGAGCTTGCCCCTCTCATCACCGCCATCGTCGTCGCAGGACGGAGCGGTTCAGCGTTTACGGCGCAAATCGGTGCGATGAAAATGACCCAAGAGATTGATGCGATGAAAACGATGGGATTTGACCCTTTCACCTTTTTGGTATGGCCTCGTGTAATCGCACTGATGATCGTGATGCCTCTGCTCATCTTTTTTGCTGATATCGTAGGGATATTCGGAGGGATGGTGATCGCTCAGGCTCAATCGAATCTCAGTTTCACTGAATTTATCCACCGTCTCCAAGGTGCATTAGCCCTCAAACACTACATGATCGGGATTATCAAGGGGCCTTTTTTCGCCTTTTTGATTGCGATGGTGAGTACTTTTCGAGGTTTTCAAGTATCCTCCAATACGGAGAGTATCGGCTACTACACGACCAAAAGTGTCGTCAACTCGATTTTCCTCGTTATTGCCTGCGATGCCCTCTTCTCTATCCTCCTTACCGAGCTGAAACTATGAATCGCATCATTATCGAAGCACGTGACATTGTGACCTCTTTTGGAGATACTATTATCCACGATCATGTCAGCTGCACAGTATACGAAAACGAAATCTATGCCCTTTTGGGGGGAAGCGGATCAGGAAAATCTACCCTTCTGAGAGAAATGATTTTACTGCAGCCCTTCCAAAGCGGTAGTCTCAATGTACTCGGATACGACCTCACCTCCATCACCCCCCTCCAAGCGCAAGATCTTCGTCGTCAATGGGGAGTACTCTTTCAATCCGGCGCACTCTACTCTTCACTCAGTGTGGGAGAAAACATCGCCATGCTTTATCGTGAGTACACCAATCTCTCTCCTAAACTGATCGATGAGCTTGTTGCCCTGAAAATCGATCTCGTCGGCTTGCCGCAACACGCACGCTATCTCTTCCCCTCCGAGCTTAGCGGGGGAATGATCAAACGTGCCGCCCTTGCCCGCGCTCTGGCACTCGATCCGAAACTCCTCTTTCTCGATGAACCCACTTCCGGACTCGATCCGCTGAGCTCACGCCAGTTCGATGCACTGATTCAGCAATTACGTGATTTACTAGGGCTTACCATCGTGATGGTTACCCATGATTTGGATACTATACATAACACAATCGATCGCTTTGCACTGCTGGGCGATCATAAAGTTATCGCCGAGGGGAATCTAAGCGAAGTGCTCCAAATCGATCATCCGCTTGTCGATTATTTCTTCCAAAAGGGGTCTCATGGAATCAAAGGTTAACTACACTGCCGTAGGGGTGTTTGTCCTCATTTTCGCCTCATCACTGATTGCTTTTGCGTTCTGGCTCGGCAAATATAACCAAGATGAAGCCTCCTATCATCGCTACCGACTCTATATCACCGAATCGGTTTCAGGTCTAGCACCCGAAGCAGCCGTCAAATTCCACGGTGTCGATGTCGGAAAAGTTGAATCAATCCGTATCAACCCTAAAAATAGTGAAGAGGTAGAGCTCACCCTCAAAATTGAAAAAGAGACCCCGATTAAAACCGATTCGAGTGCCGTTTTGAAATTCTATGGAATCACAGGTCTCGCCTTTATCGAAATTATCGGTGGTTCTAAAGATGCCCCTCTGCTCACCACCAACAGCTATACGTTCAACACCATCCCCTCTTCTCCGTCGATGATTAAACGGCTCGATGAGTCACTCAGCAACGTTGCTTCTAAACTCTCTATCACACTCGATCGTGCCGATCGCCTTTTTAGTGATAAAAATGTCGATAATATCGCTCAATCATTGGAACATTTACGCTCACTTACCGCTCAAATCGATGGGTATCAAGATGAGATCCAAACCCTATTAGATCGTAGTATTGCCCTAGAGACTAATGCCACCGAATCCCTCAGCGCGATGAAAGAGGCTGCAGGGAGCGTAAAAAACACCTCCGGAAACTTCAACACTCTAGTACAAACCAAAATGGCCTCCACCCTCGAATCACTCGCCGCAACCTCCAAAGAGAGCCATACCCTTATCCGCAAACTCGAAGCCTCTATCGATCGAGGAGATTACAATGTCCAATCAATGGTACAACCGACCACTGCCGAGCTAAGTGATCTCGTCCAACGAACACAAACGCTTACCCTAGAGATGGAGAATACTTTGCGAAGTCTGCGTGAGAGTCCCTCTGATCTTTTGTTCAAAAAATCGACCCCTAAACCCGGACCAGGAGAATAATGATGCGCCTTTATACTCTCTTCATCCCCGTGATAGTAATAATCACAGGATGTTCCTCTGTAACCGTTCCCGCTGTCAGTGAATATACTATTTACCCACACTCACAACTAAATCAACCGACAGAAAAATCTTCCTCAAAAATACTCCGCTTGAGTACAACGAAAACCATCCCCTCTTTAGAATCCAAACACTTCACCTATCTCCGCTCTAGCGGTGAAAGCGGCAACTACCTCTACACGAGATGGAGCGATACACCGAGTCAACTGATTGAACGCTCACTGTACCATTCTATCAGTGAAAAAGCACTCTTTAGCGCCATCCTCTCACCCACATCCTCTTCCAATGCAGATGTGGTGTTAGAATCCGATCTACACGCTTTTTATCACCGTTTTGACACACGTCAACCGAGCAAAGGGGTAATCGATATCACCTACCGTCTTATCGATACCAAAAGCAAACTCCCTTTTGCGTCGAAACGTTTTTTAATCACCCAAGATGCTCCGAGCGAAGATGCCCTCGGAGGGGTAAAAGCCCTCACTGAAGCAACCAACAATCTAACTCAACAATGCACAAAGTGGATCGAGGAGAGAACAAAAGAATGAAAAATAATATCGCTATCCTCTGCTCAGGCGGAGATGTTTCAGGGATGAATCCGGCACTCAAACGGTTCGTTGAGTACGCATTTACCCATGGAATGCAACCCTATTTCGTCCATAACGGCTATGAGGGACTCATCGATAACCATATTGCACCCGCCAATTATCACGATGTTGCAGGTATCATAACCCGTGGCGGGACCAAAATCGGTTCATCTCGTTCCATGCGGTTTAAAGAGGCATCCTACCGAGCTATCGCCGCTGAAAATCTCCGATCCCACGGCATCGACAAACTGATCGTACTCGGCGGCGATGGGAGTTTTCGGGGGATGGAGCGATTCTATCATGAGAGCGGAATCGCGTTTTGCGGTATCCCCTCCACGATTGACAATGACATCAACGGAACCGATTATTGTTTGGGAGTCGATACGGCATTAGGGGTGATCAAAGATGCCATCGATCAGATACGCGATACCGCTTCCTCATTTCGGCGGGCATTCGTAATCGAAACGATGGGGAGAAACTGCGGCTATCTAGCTCTCGTCTCTGCCATCACTTCAGGTGCAGAGGTGTGCCTCATCCCTGAAATTTCATTGGACATACACGATTACAAAGGGTGTTTTCAATCCCAAATCGCTAAAGGGCGCGACTATTTCATCGCTGTCGTCTCTGAAGCTCTCAACAGTGCTGAAGTAGCACAATGGTTTGCAGACGAACTTGGATTTGAATCGAGAATATCGGTATTGGGACATATTCAGCGTGGAGGTAACCCGAGCGTATACGATCGGTTGATGGCGTATAAATTTGTCACCTATGCAATCGATGCCTTACTAGAGGGGAAAAGCCACTCGATCATCTGTTATACCCAAAGCCATTTTAACTTTAAAACTATCGATGAGGTGGCACTGCACCCCTACCAATTGGATCAGGAGCTTCTCACCCTTGCACGCGAACAATTTCTTCCATCGCACTGTCAAATGTAGGGTAGCGAAATTCGAATCCTCCCTCTTGTAAAACGCGAGGGTAGACCTCTTTGGATTCGAGCATAACAATAGAACCTTCTCCAAAGACGAGACGTACTAACCACTCAGGGAGATCGAAAAATGTTGGGCGACCTAAAATACGACCCATTGCTTTAGTTTGTTCCATATTGGTGATCGGCTCAGGTGAGGTAAAATTAAGTACACCTCTAATCTCTTTGTGATCGATTAAAAATGCGCAGGCACGAACTAAATCGTCTAAATGGATCCAAGAGATCATTTGGAACCCGTCTCCCATTTTTCCCCCAAGCCCCATTTTAAATGGAGGGAGCATTTTAGCCATAGCTCCGCCACCTCTGCCATACACAACGCCAAAACGCATGGTACACACACGAGTTAACTCAGATTGAGCACGAAATGCCGCATGTTCCCAATCGTGAACCAATCCGGCTAAAAAATTATCTCCATAATAGCGGGAAAACTCATCATGCTGATGATACGCATCGTATATTCCTACCGCAGAGGCATTTAAAAAAGTATGGGGAGGTTCATCACAAAGGGATAAAGCAGCAACAATCTTATCAGTGGTTTCCAAACGGCTTTGGCGCAAAAGTACTTTATAGCTTGTACTCCATCGACCCAATATATTGGCACCGGCTAGATTAATCAGAACATCACACCCATTGAGGCGTTGGGCAATTGATTCAGATGGAAAACCGCTACGGATACTCAACGATATCACTTCATCTCCGCGCTCTTCAAAAAAATGCTTTAGCGCACTTCCGACAAAACCGCTTATACCACATATAGCTATTTTCATGTTCATCCCTTTAAATCGGGTTTATTGTAGCCTAATGAAAACGCACAGAG
>NZ_JBAQPS010000081.1:0-7818 GCF_049305995.1 Sulfuricurvum sp. | reverse complement strand
ACTATTACTCGACCATGAAAATGTTGAACCTCCAAATCCAAACATATTGTAATTAGAATAAGATGATCTGCTGTTAACTCTAATATTTACAACGGTGTTGACAGGGGAATTAAGTGTTTTTAACCAGGTACTATCCGCTCCGTTGTTTTTATCCAATCCTACCATGCCTGCAACATTTAAAGCTTTGGTGGCAGAACCTAGATTATTGGTTGTTGTTTGGTGAAGAGTTTCGATTACCGATGAGAGGCTAGCAGAATTAGGAACAGCGATAAAGTCGGTTGGAAGTGCTTGGCTCGTTGTCCGTCCGATGAGATCACCTGTGTTACTGTAAGCGGAGATAGTGGAAGAGGTTTTTTGACCTGTTGTGTTAAAATTTTCGTATTTGATATTGGTGCCAGTACTGTTTGGCATAAGGGTGATGACGTTGGTGTTTTTGTAAGATGTGGTATTGATTGATGCAGGATCGTAGACAATAAAGCCCATTGCTTCGTATGCAGATTTTTCAACTGCTGTAAGGGTATTACCGATGCTTTCGATCTTAGCCACGATTTTATTTTCAGCAGCTATCAATAAATCTTTCACCGAATCAAAAGGCGGTGTCCAGCTTGAACTATGATCCGAATTGACAAAAGCCCCAACAACGGATTTTAGTTCGGCTTCATGGGCGGTAGCATAAGCTTCTTTTTCAGCGCCCATACCTTTACCATCTAATTTGCTAATACTGTAATAATGACTAATCAACTCCGCCTGAGCTTCCATGTTATAGTCACTAAACGATTTATTGCCACTTAGATCATAGCGATAGGGATTGACTGTACTACCCGTCGCAAATTTTATGCCTTGAAAAACTGCTCCAACTGCGGCTGTCCAATACCCGTTCTGTGATTGCCATACGTGGGTCATCTCATGAACAAATAAAACTTTATCTTCAGCAGTACCTTTACTAAAATCTGCTCGATATTGATTGTTCTCCGGGGTAAAAGCTGTCCCGGAGTTAATAAATACTGTTCCATTTACTGAAAGTCCTGGAGAAAATAATCCGGTAGGATGCACTAACACATCTCCATAATTTATAGAATTTCCAAAAATAGGTTGTAGCATAGCTATTTCGCCGGGTGTTAAGTTTCTCATTTTTTCTCCTTTGTTGTTTCAATTGATTTATTGTTGTTATCCATATTCTTTATCCACGCGTTAGCTTGACTTTCACTCAATTCGGTAACGTTTAACTCGCCAGTTTTTGGATTTTTGGATAAATAAAACCATACATTCGCCGTTAACCAGTTTCCATTCTCTTCTTCTTTTCCTTTGGGTATATCTCTACGAGATGCATCTATTGATGCCTCATATAAGACATCTATTTCTAATCCTTTTGAAGAAGCTGAGAATGACTTGTTTTTTATTCCATAAAAAATACATTGCTCAGTGCCAGTAAAAAGCGAAAGAGGAATAGCTATCTTTTTATTCTCACACAATCCTACACACCAATAGCGCTCATATGGCTCAGGAGGCTTAATTACATGCACCTTATATAAGTCAAATGCTTCCATTCCCTCAAACGGCTCTACATAAAAGCATGGATTATTGTCTTTCATCGCAATATTTAATTTTTTCTTAATTGAATGGTGATTGTTTTCAGCAAGCCCTCCAAGCAATACTCGAAGAAGTAATAGAACAAATAAAGTAATCATTACTGTCCACACAATTTTGACAATCCACCTACTTATTGAAAGAACTTTTTGACTTCCAGGAAATTCATACGGTTTTGGAACACTGGTAACAACATAAAAATAAATGACAGTCAATATTGGAAAAATGACATACCAATAAGACATTAACATTCGTAATATCACGTCACTAAAAACAAATGAAATAACAACTATTATCATTCCTATAAAATATTTCACGCTACTCTCCTTGTATTTTTGTTGTTAAAGTAGGTAGTATCTGTATAATTTATGATAGGCGTATACGGTATGTTGACCGAGTTTCCTCCGGTAGTAGTCGGAGTATTAATCGTGTTAATCCACTCACTACTGGTAGCACTGTTTTTATCCAATCCTACGAATTTAGCTACTGCAAACGCATCTTGTGCCAATGTTTCATTTTTTGCTTGTGCTTGTTGCAAAGCGTTGAGGGTTGATACGGGACTGGTTGCGGATGGCAAAGTGATAAAATCACCTGTCTGGTGTTGGCTGGTTGTTCGTCCGATTAGATCGCCTGTGTTACTGTAAGCGGAGATGGTGGAAGAGGTTTTGGCGCCGGTGGGGGAGTAGGTGTCGTAGGTGATGTTGGTGCTATTGGTGTTTGGAGTTAGGGTGATTACTGTGGTATCTTTGTAGCTGGTACCTGTTGGAGTTGGGTCAACAATGGAAATTCCAAAGGCTTCATAAGCAATTTTTTCAACATTAGAAAGCCCTACATTTAGAATTTGAACAATTTTTTGGACTGGAGTACCAATATAAAAATCACCTATTTTTCCAAAGGTATCATGCACTAAATCATGAAAAATATCGATAGCATTGACTCTAGCATTTACTGTTTCGTTGGTTGCAATATTGTTTTGATAATAATGATACCCCACCGTCATATTATCAATATTTTTGGGATTATTGTAGTAATCACCACTGGTATTAAGAGTAGGATTTTTAAGGCTGTTCAAAAAATTTAATGCCCCACCACCCATCTCTGTTTGGCTCAGAGTAATTTTTAATCCTGCGCTTACCGCACCGAAATACAGTGATGCCGCTGACGTGTAATCAGAGACGAAGCCACCATATGGTTGACCATTCACATCCATACGCTGTAAATCATTTGTTCCACCTACTGAACGAAAATCCAATAGTATCTTAGTCGAATCGATTGGGGCAGTGCCGATGTTTGTATTATACTTATCTGTTAAGTTTATAACCATCTGATCAAAATTCATATCCGCTGGGACGATATAGGGATTTCCAGTCGTTGGATCCATAACGGGATTCCCGCTTTTGTCGAAGAGGTATTTGGAATCAACATTTTTTATAAATGCTTTAGTGTCTGGATCAATAACCTTAGATTGAAATACTGCTGTTGTATAGGTAATACTCATTTTTTGTCCTTTGTGGTGGTGTTAAACATAATTTTGTGATCATAATCACGACATACATAATAAAAATTAGGCTCTATTTTTGTCACTTTTATAGGTATCTGCCCTATTTTTTCCTGCTTGTTATTCACATGAAGAGTTTGAAAAGCCCCCAGCTCACGATGATCATTCACAGGATCAAGCAATGTATCGGATTCATCGTAATGAACTTGGCAACTAAAGTTACCGTCACTGCCAGTAGTATCAAAGCCTACCAATTTTTCTTTACGATCCCGTCCCACCGATCCTTGCACTTCAATTTGGTGAAGATAGTAACGCTTTTCTTTTTGGAAGTTTTCGATTTTTTGGGTGAAATTTGAAGATTCATTCCCTACGGTGAAGATAACTAATATCACAATAAAACGAATCACTTCACCAAATGCATCAGTAAAATACAGATTCACCCACTGAAAAAGTATTTTAAAAAATGCTATTAAAAAATACAGGGCTACACCCATTTCTAGAAAAAAAGAAAAATTCTCTTCCCTAAGAAGACTGTGCTCCCAGTCATTATTAAGAAGGATTCCATTCACATTCGCATAAATAAAAAGTCCCGATAGTATTACTATTGGAATGACAATCAACGATAAATACCTCTCTTTTAGTACTTTCAAGAATGTATTTTTATTCTTCATTTTGCTCTATCCTTAACTTTAGTTTCGTTGTTTTCATCCTGCTCTCCTTGTAGTTTTGAAGTTTTGATTATCTGCCATCTTTTGCTCTCTTCCACCCACAATTCTTCAACCCAGTGTCATAGAATAATTACCGCCGCTCTGAACAAATCCAAGCCGTCTAAAGAAACGGTCGGTTGAACCGATTTTCACTCCGCTTGAGACGAGTATATTGATCTCCTTTGCCCCTTTTTTCACCGCCCATTGTTTAAATATGTCGATGAGCTTGATCGCTGTAGAACTGCCACGATAATCAGGATCAACCCAGATAAGAATCGAATTGGCTGATTTATCAGTTGTAAAAAAGTACTCTTCAATCGCCCCCAAGAATCCCCCTATTATTCTCCCATCAGCGTTTTCAGCCAGTAATGCTAAATGAGACCCATTTGCATGAAGTAAAATAAAAGCTTCTAAACCATGCTTGATTTTATCTATGTCATAGCCAAGATGTGAAAAACGGCTTTCGACATATACCTTATGTCCTAGTTCTATCATATTTGTAATATCTTCGTTTGTTGCGGCTCGTATAGTCATTTTTATCCTTGTTGGTTTTTTTCTTATAAAATTTAGATTTTTTGTGTTTTGGAATTAAGAATCTAATTATTTAAATCTGCACTCCTCCACCCCTCTATGCTGTAGTTTTAATGATTCCGCTTCATAGGCATGTTGTATCGACTCGGTCTGTAATGTCAGTTCTCTCTCCAAGTTTTCCAGTTTCACACTCACTTCGCTTACTGCGTCCGCTTCACCCTGTTCTCTTAGTCTTTGGGTCATTTTCATTTTAGACCGGGTCTCATTGAGTGCCTCGGTTTCGTTT
The DNA here is from genome assembly GCF_049305995.1 of Sulfuricurvum sp. GTDB lineage: Bacteria > Campylobacterota > Campylobacteria > Campylobacterales > Sulfurimonadaceae > Sulfuricurvum. Next base: position 3,209 of record NZ_JBAQPS010000081.1, on the reverse strand, counting down.
TTGGTGAGGATGGCTAGACGTTGCAGGCGCTGTTGTTTGGTTTGGGTATTTGCATCGAATTCACGTTTGGCGAGGGCATATTCTTCATAGAGGCGATCACGTTCATAATGCAAACGGGCAGATTCATGGTTGTATTTAAATCCTTCGAATAAATTCCATTGAACACTTAATCCTGTATTCCAGCTGTTAGGCTTCATGTTACTAAAGGCATCATAGGCGTTATGCTTATCGGAACCATAGAAGTAATAGTTGTAATATAGTGATATCACAGGAAGTTGAGAACGTTCATTCATTGAAATTTCATTGTTTTTCTGGAGAATTTTTTCTTGATATTGATGTGCTTGGGAACTCTCTTCGAAACTGCCGATACGAATCTCTTCTGGGTTAGTATTCAGAGGGAGAAGCTGTGTCTCTTTTAGGTTTAGGTCGATATGCGAAAGCTTGCTGAGGGCAATAAGGTTTTCATCGTAACTCATGCGGGCGCGCTCGATGTCTCTCTCTAGATCAATAAGGCGTATAGCTTCATCCCCTACGGATATACGAGATTCCTTCCCTGCGGTATAGAGACGTTGTTTGAGGGTGTAGAGCTCTTGTCGCAATGTATGCATTTGGCTTTTATAGCGATATTCGCTTTGAGACTTTTGGGCTGTCGCGTAATGATCTAGCAGTTCTTTATGAAGCTTTGTCTCTTCGTTGCATGCTTCGAGTTTTTTCGCTGCAATCTCATTTTTTGACATCTCAATTTGTTTGAGAGTGGTACCGAAATGATACAGCTCATAATTCATTTTCAGGGAAATTGAGTCTTTATTGGATATGGTTGAATTGATTACCGTACCTCCTACAGAGACACCTTCTGCAGTTGTATCAAGATTATGATTGTACTCGCCGTTATATCCAAATGAGAGCTGAGGATAAAGGGTGGAATAGATGCTATCCAAACGGGCTTCTTCGATAGTGGTATCAATACTACGAAGCTTAAGACGGTGGGAGTTTTCATGGGCGGAGTGCTTGAGATATTCAAAAGAAATATCATTCCCAAATACGCAGATGTCTAAAAAAAGATAAAGATAAAGTTTTTTCATCTATACTGCACAGTTTTTTTGTACATATAAAATTGAATAAATGTCATTTATTTGCCCTCTTACAAAAAGTTTAAATACAAATTGTATTTTAAAGTCATCATGATTTGCGTCACATTTTTTTAATTATCCGATATTTATAAATCCGAAAATACTTTTTTTTGCATTTATTCTAGAAAGAGTTTTTTAAAAAAAGGGGTTATTTCTTTAGGGTTCCATGAAGTGACTACAACATCGTAGTCTATATGTCCATAACCCTTCAATTCTTTTTCCACCTTAAACCCGCCAAACTTTGAATACAATTTAAAGTGACTTTGCTTCATAGCAGATACGGATGCGTTTATAGGATTATTTTCAAGTATCCGATAAATTCCTCGTGTTAAATATTTAAATTCCAAATTCAATCCGGATTTATCTTGTTTTGTAACAAGTCTCGATACTTCTCCGATAGAGGAATATTCTTCCCGTATATAGTCTAATGAATACTTTTCATCTGTAGGGAGTTTTCTATGGGTATCAAAAATAAGCCGGCATGTTCCGCTCAAGACGTTGTTCGTTTTACAAAATACAATTGCAGAATGATGATCAAAGGTATCAAAATTTAAACCGCTTATACAATCGGGAAACTCATTCTCATAGTTTAAACTGCCAAAAACATCACTTCGTAGTTTAAATACTTCCAGTAGTTCCTCAGCATTGCTTACAAGATGGACATTTTCTTCTTTATGATTCCAATTGAGACTTCTATTAAAATCCAATGTTTTTTCAATTGTACTTTCTAAAAAAACTCTTTGTTGAAATTGTTCTAAAACATTTATACTGTTGTGAGCTTCATGATGATCATTGTCAATTCGAAGTTCTAGTATTGCTTCTAGCTCTCTGAACACTTTATTTTTATTGATGTAGACCATGCTTTCTCCTTGTTTTTCAAAGAGAAATTCTAAAAATTAGCCGTCACAGTTAACGTTACTATTAACATCACGATATGTATCACGTTTTAAAATTGAAATTTATGAGGTAGAATATTGTTTTAAAGGGGAAAAATTTGAAGCAGCTTGTTCTAGTTTTACTGATCGTAATGAACTTACTTGGGGAAGAAAAAAATTTACACCTTTTTACAATTGAAAATCTCCGCTACGATTACACAGCAACTACGGAATCCCTTAACGATACACAGATATCTTATAATCTTCCTAGTCTCAACTATGTTTTTATGAATAGAAAATATATAGCCTTAGCATCTTTTAAATACAGTCCTAAACAACATATTGGAAATACTGTTTTGGGAACGACAAATATTGATTTTGAACAAAACGGGCGGAAATATGAACTGGGAGCCGGATATAAGTATTACTTAACAGAGACCCTATATATAGGTCCTGCATTATTATATAGCGATGCACACTCTACGCTTTATCAAATCATTAACAATAACGTAATGAAAACCGAAAAATATGATACTGATTTAAGAGCTTATTTTATACTGGGTTTGAATCTTACCCATTCAACAATGTTGTTTTCTAGTTTAGAACTTAAAAATGATTTGCTGAGTCATGATTATGCGAAAGACTATTCACAATACAACACATCTGTGACTTTGTATCAATTTATTTCTCCAGAATTCTTTTTATATTTAAAATATGAAGAGTCATTAAGAGACAAAAACATACAAAATAATATTTCTGGAAATGAAAATTATACAGGCTATGGGGCAGGCTTTGGAATAAACTTTTAAACTTTCAATTTGAGTCCAAATGAGGGGATGGTTTCTCATACTCCACATCATAATAATACCCTGCTCCGATATCCATCAATCTATTGTCTGTCAACGACACTGTTATTTTTATCTACTTTATTTTTATACAAACCTAATGCAATGGTTGAATTAAGATCTTCACGTTTAAATGGTTTTTGTAAGTAGCCTACGGGATCAGTCTGAATAGCTCGCTCAATCGTTTTAGAATCTGAATCAGCTGTTAAATAAATAACCGGTATATCGTGCGTCATTTTAATTTCTTGTACGGTTTCTATACCATCTTTGTAACTGTTTAAATTTATATCCATTAAAATGAGATCGGGCTTATTTCTTTTTACACTTTGTATCGCATCTTTGTAATTAGTGACGACAGC
>NZ_JBAQPS010000080.1:0-2477 GCF_049305995.1 Sulfuricurvum sp. | reverse complement strand
ATGGATGGCTGATCTTTGAAATGGGTGTCGATATAGGTGATGGCTTTGGCAATGAGATGATAATTTTGGTTTAATATTTCGAGCTCTTGCATGAATCGCCTTTAATAGGTTGCATAATTATAGACTCTAAAACCCTTCAAAAGAGTTTTGAGCTCCGCTTTAATCTCCATTTGAAGAGGAATGTTTTGTATGTCATCTAAAACATCGCAGATTCTATGCGCGATCAGAGTAAACTCTTTTTCTTTCATTCCCAATGTCGTTAATGCGGCACTTCCTATGCGTATACCTGAGGTAGACGAAGCGGGGCGGGGATCGGAGGGGATCGAATTTTTGTTGACGGTGATACCGGCATTTTCCAACGCCACACTTGCCTCTTCACCTGAAAACTCTTTGTCCATCAACGATACGAGAACCATATGGTTATCGGTTCCTCCGCTGATGAGCTGATACCCTCTTTGGTTCATAATCTCCCCTAAAAGTTTTGCGTTGCTTTTAACCGCTTTGGCATACTCTTTCCATGAGGGGTGTAAAACCTCTCCAAACGCCACCGCTTTTGCGGCGATGACATGCACCAGAGGACCACCTTGTATTCCGGGGAAAATAGCACTGTCGATTTTTTTGGCTATCTCTTCGTTATTGGTCATAATCACCCCGCCACGAGGACCTCTGAGTGTTTTATGGGTTGTCGAAGTGACGACATCGGCGTAGGGAAATGGGCTCATATGCTCCCCCGCCGCGACCAATCCCGCAATATGGGCAATATCGGCAAAGAGTATCGCACCAACACGCTCCGCTATGGTTCGGAACTTTTTAAAATCAATTTCTCGCGTATAGGCACTTGCACCGCATACGATGATTTTAGGTTTTACAATTTCCGCGATCTGAGCTATCTTTTCATAATCCATTCTTCCATCTGCTTCCACACCATAGGTAAAGGAGTGGTAATTTTTCCCCGAAAAGTTGGGTTTTGCACCATGCGTCAAATGTCCGCCATGACGTAAATCCATCCCTAATATCTTATCGCCTGCTTGCAATAACGCGGCATAAACCGCTCCATTGGCTTGACTTCCTGAATGGGGCTGTACATTTGCATAGTGACATCCGAAAATTTTACAGAGTCGGTCTTTAGCCAGTTGCTCTACCTGATCGGCAAATTGACATCCGCCGTAATATCGTTTGTTCGGATACCCCTCCGCGTATTTGTTGGTAAATATACTCCCCATCGCCTCCATAACGGCAGGAGAGGTAAAGTTCTCACTGGCAATCATTTCCAAATGGGTTGATTGTCGCTCAAACTCATTTTGTATAATGGCGAACACTTCCGTATCTGCAACCGATAAATCCTCTTCGTGTATAAAACTCATGGTCTCCCCTTATTGGATGGTTCGTAAAAGTTTAGCGGTTACGAATATCGGTTGCAATCCAAAAATTGCTCATTTGTGATGGTATTAGAGCAAGATTTGGATTGTTTTTGATGAGCTATTGAACTAAAATTCACCAAGATAAAAGGGGGTCAAAATGTTTATTATCTCACTTACCTACATAAAACCACTCGAAGAGGTTGATGCACTATTAGAAGAGCACGTCACCTATCTCAAAGAGCAGTACACTTTAGACCATTTTCTAGCATCGGGGCGTAAAGTTCCCCGCACAGGAGGGGTGATTTTAGCACGTGGTACAACACGTGAAGAGATCGAAACCATTATCACCCTCGATCCGTTTTATCGTCATCATGTGGCAGAATATGAGATCACCGAGTTCAGTCCGACGATGAGTGTGGATGAATTGGAATTTTTGAGGGAATAGAACAGTCCTTGATGTAAAATCTGTAGAGGGAGATTGGGTTTTAAAACAAGTGAGAATAGAGATTAGGTATTTATTTCGTCATTCCCGCGAAGGCGGGCATTGTGCCCCTTGTGGGTAAATACAGTTTTGTTAAAAAATGAAGATTGAATACCTGATTACTTTATCAGGGCTTGATACGATATTTAGTGCTTAACATTAGATTATGAAGGATCGATAGTAACAGGTATAGAATTTTTTGAATACTTTAATTTTTCAATTTCTAGAATAAAATCATATTTTTTGATATTTAACTCATGAGCTTTTTGAATTAAAAATCTGTAAGATAAAAGACCTCCAACCATGATTGAAGCAAAAAGAAGCGGAAGAATGGTAGCAAGTGTTTTCATTGTATTTTCATTTTGTTTAAAATAAGACATCAGCTTTGAATATTTGTATACTGTTGCACAAAAATCTCTATTATTTACATCAATAGTTATTTTTCTTCTTTCTTTTTCTTCAGTTGTTAGGTTTTCTTTTTTTACATCTATAAGATAAAACTGTGAATTATATTTTTTTTCATAATCTTTGATTTCATTTGTAATTATTTTTTCATATTTGTTTTTTTCAGATAGATAATACATCGAAATTTTCCAAGCTACGTCTGGAATCATGAAGATCACAAACACTATCAC
>NZ_JBAQPS010000079.1:0-2404 GCF_049305995.1 Sulfuricurvum sp. | reverse complement strand
GAAGGTGAATATCTTTCAAATAAATAGCCAACATAACGAATACCCATATCAATTGAAGGTTCACTTCCTCGTGAAGAACGATAATAATGAGGACAGCTTGGAATCTTTTGTTCACCCATCTTTTTCGCAATGATCTCAGGGGGAATATAGCTTGCTTCAATAACTGCCAACCCTTCATGGGCGGTAAAATGAGCCTCTTTTTCCTGAGAAACGCCAATAATCGAAACTTTTTCTTTACCATACAACGCGGCATAACCATTTTCATCGTTTTGAAGGGTAATCACCCCTTTGTTCTCGACATTATTAAATGTATCAAATGGATAAGCACGTAACACGACACCAGTACTTTGCGTCGCATATAGGAGCAAAGCATCCACAGGAGTAATATATATCTCATCGATAATTGCCAAACGTAAAGCGATACAAAAAGGAACTTTCAACTCTTTAACATCAACGGCACCGAACAACAAATCAGTACTATACGTTTCGGTATGATGAAGTTGTAAAATTCGTCCAATTCCGAGTCTTCCATCTTGTTTTTCTTTGTAACTAATCTCACGAAGCGGGCGCGATAATGCGGCGCGTAAATCACGTGCAATCCCATGTATACTGAGACAATCGCCACGGTTAGCGGTGAGTTCGATTTCGATTACATCATCATTAAACACTGCATATTCGTTCAAATTTTTTCCGAGTACCAATTCACCGATACTCGCATCAAGGATCATAATCCCTTCGCCCATTGACGGCAAACCGATCTCTTTGGCGGAACAAATCATTCCGTGAGAATCAACACCGCGAAGTTTTGCTTCTTTGATTTTAAGACCGCCAGGGAGTTCCGCACCGACCGTCGCCAATGCGATATGAATCCCCTCACGGACATTCGATGCACCGCATACGATTTGACGTACTTCTTTTCCAACATTCACTTGGCAGACATTAAGCTTATCGGCATCGGGATGTTTTTCACACTTCTCAACGAATCCTACAACAACACCGTCCGCAACGCAGATCACTTCGTGAGCATCGACTTCCAAACCGATCGCATTAAACGTTTTACATAACTCTTCCGCGCTGATGCCGTCGAGATCGATCCACTCATTTAACCAATTTTTTGTAACGATCATCTAAACTGCTCCAATAATCTCGTATCTCCCTCAAACAATGAGCGTAAATCACCAATACGGTGAATCAACATCGCAAAACGCTCGACCCCAAGCCCGAACGCATACCCGCTAACATTCTCATAACCGACCGCTTTAAAGACGTTCGGATCAACAATACCGCATCCGAGTACTTCGAGCCAACCCGTTTTAGAGCACACTCGACACCCTTCCCCGCCGCAGAAAATACAGCTGATATCTACTTCCGCCGAAGGCTCCGTAAACGGGAAAAAACTCGGACGAAAACGAACTTCGACATCGCCGAACATTGTTTTCAAAAAATCTTCGAGGATAAATTTGAGGTTCGCAAAGGAGACTTTCCCCGCCTCTTCGACAACCAATCCCTCAACCTGATGGAACATTGGCGTATGAGTAATGTCGTAATCGCGACGGAAAACAGCACCTGGAGCGATCATCCGAATCGGCGGTTTTTGGCTCAACATCGTACGGATTTGTACCGGAGAGGTATGGGTACGCAACAACATCGAGTCTTTAAAATAAAAGGTATCCTGCATATCCCGTGCAGGATGATATTTCGGCAGGTTTAGCGCTTCAAAATTGTGAAAATCATCTTCCACCATAGGCCCCGTTTTTACCGAAAAGTTCATCGCCACAAAATGTTCTACGATACGATCCATGGTTTCCATAACGGGGTGCAATGAACCGCGTTCACTCCTAGCAGAATAAAGACTCACGTCAATCGCTTCGGCTTTCATCGTTGCTTGCAAATGTTCCATCGCCAAAAAGAGTTTGCGATCTACCAAGAGTGCATTCAACCCCTCTTTGTGGATATTCAACTCTTTGGCAAATGTCCCTTTTTCAGCATCGGGAATATCTTTCATACGGGCGAACTCTGCGTTCATAATCCCTTTTTTTCCGAAAATAGCGATTCGGATCTCTTCGATCTTATCAATCGTATCGGCCGATTTTATAGCATCATACCACTCTTGCAAAATAGAGTCTCCATTGTGATTTTCTGAAAGCTTTAAAAATAGATCTTTACACTTTTATGAAAGGGCTTTCAATTTGAGAGATATTGTAGTCAAATCTCTTTTATAAATAGCTTCAAGCGATCATCCATGTGCTACAATAGCATAAAAAAAGAGGTTTAAAATGTGCATTTTTTGCAAAATTATCAATAAAGAAATCCCCTCCAACGCCGTAACCGAAAACGAAGAATTTTATGCGTTTCATGACATCAATCCAAAAGCTCCCGTTCACGTTTTAGCGATCCCTAAAGC
>NZ_JBAQPS010000078.1:0-14954 GCF_049305995.1 Sulfuricurvum sp. | reverse complement strand
GTTTTTCTCTCAACTTCAAGGTCATTGGCACCATGCATCAAGGGATATATAGCTGATAATCCTACCGACCAATTAAGCCCTTGTGATGTGGAGTTACCTGTTTCAGATTTAGTATTAGAATAACCTGCACCTGCGAAGGAATCAAAATCAATTTTCCAATCTTCAGCACCCTTTGCACTCATAATTTCACCTTTTTTAAAGCGAAATACCGCATCAGCTTCTGCAATACGACTACTATTTTCAATGGCTTTCTGTTGTAAACTTTCCAAAGCAATCGTATTTATTTTAACGTGAGGCCAATCAAGTATGTATTTTTGATTACTCGACAAATTGGCTGCTTGTTTAAATGCAATTTCAGACTTATATAAATCATACGCCAAATTTGTCGCAAGTTTTTCAAGTGTAACTTTATCCATTTCCGCATTGAGATGGACATAAGCATTATCACTTACCCCTTTTTCATACTTGGACATTGTTGCTTGATAAAGAGATTCAACAATCTCTTTATATTTTACCATATACTTTTGACGCGACTGTAGTTCTAGCATTTGCAGGTACATCTCAATACCCAATAATCTCGCATTTTGCTTAGCGCTTAGTACTCTATATTTCGATACTCGTTCACTCAATGTACGGTGCATATCCATAGTATAAGAACGACTACCGTCATACAGAGTTTTTTTAGCTCCAATACCGAATCTACCGCCCAATGTCGTACCTAATCCCTCATTAGTTGTAGGAGATTGATTCGCCCCTACAAAAGCTTGAAAAGAGACATCAAAAGCATATCGGTTCTGAAGAAGTGCATTCTGAAGAATATCAACCTGAGCATCATAACCTCCATTTGCTATAGTAGTACTATTATCAACGATTTTATCCAAGTATTGAGAAAGCGTGAAAAAACCTTTTTCGGATTGCTGCTTAGCTAGCATATCAGGAAGAGTAGTTGAAGCTAAATGCCGTATTGGGCGCTTTTTAGTAGTTACATCGGAATACTGTATCAAACGTTTCCTAGACATCACAGAAGGTATGGATTTATTTTGAACTAACCCGCTATTACTTAACAGTGGTGGAGCAAGTTCCATCGGTTGAACTCGAATCAGCTCTTTTTTAAGCAATAAAGGAGCAACTGTGGGTTTGCGCACTATCGAACGTCTAGAATTTAGTTCTTCATTCTGTGCTGAATATGCTGTATTGCTGAACCCTACACAAAAGATAATTGCTAACAGAGACAGCCTTCGTATCATTCTTAATATCTCCCTATTCTCAATCATTCTCAATTCTTTTTTTTCGACTTTCCCAACGTACAACAGGTAGTTTCGTCAATGATCTATCAGTCACAAGCGGTTTATAACCTTTTTCCAAAGCTATTCGATAAATTTTTTCAATCTCTTTTGGGTTATTTCCTCCCCAGTAATCGACACTATAACGTTCTAATGGACGTTTCGGAATAAATCTAAAATCATAATCAAATAACGAAAACCGATTATTTTTATAATTATAACCTGATATTGTCGATTCATACACTAACGCATGTATTGGCACCATATCGGCAATTTCAAACCCTCTGTTTAGCATTAATCTCAATTTTGGATATTTTTTATGGATTGAAACAATTAAATCAGCAATTTCGGCTTTAGATAAATTGCGAGCTAACAAGGAATCAACGGTATCCAAAAAAATACCTTTGTATCCTCCTTGAATAATAGGAGGAATCACTTCTTCTAAAAGGAGTTTTTTCCATTTACCATTATCAATTTTAATATGATGACTCCCCCATTCATGATTTGTCCCATCCAAAAGATCAGCTTTTCTAAGGGAGTCAAAATATGAACGTCCGGAATGTACTTCACCTAAACTAAGATAAGCATACGTATGCGATAGTGATAAAAAAGATACATTAGGATAAGAATCAGGATCCAAAACTACCGTTTCATATTGAGAAAAATGTTTTAAACTATAATCATTACCATAATATATCAAGAAAGGATATTTAGCAAAAAGTGAAGTAGCTAAAAACAGAAATGACAATTGATACATAAAAAAATTATTGCTAAAATAAATAGTTTTATTTACCATGCTCTCTCTCTTTTAAATTAACCCAATTATTACGATTCTTATCTTCATCTGGAAGAGTTTACCAGATGGAAATTGCTAACGGTTAATTAATGCTATCGCTAGATTATATTGTGCACGACTATGACCTTGTTCAGCCGCTTTTCGATACCATTTAAGAGCTTCATTTTCATCTCTAACAAGTCCATTTCCTTCATTGTATGCCAATCCAAGATAATATTGTGCATCTGCATGTCCTTGTGCTGCCGCTTCTTTATACCATCGTACTGCTTCCGATTGATTTTTAGCCAAACCACGACCTTCGGCATATAAAAGTGCAAGATTAAATTGTGCATTTGGATGTTTTTGCTTTGCTGCTTTTGCAAATAAAGAAGCTGCTTCTGCATCATTCTTAGATACTCCACAACCTGAAAGATAATCAATAGCAAGATTGTACTGAGCATCTGCATTGCCTTGCGCAGCTGACAATGCATACCAGTAGACTGCAATCTCTTCGCTTTTTTTAACACCTTTTCCTTCTGTATATAACAAAGCGAGATTGTACTGGGCACGTTGATCACCCTGTTTAGCTGATTTTAAAAGCCATTTTGCAAATTCTGACATATCCGAACTTTCTTGCTGTAGTGCTTTTAAATTATCCCCTGGAATAAATTTTTCAGAGCAAGAAACGGATGTATTATTACTGCCTTCTTTCAAAAATGTCGCCATTTTATCTGCTTTATCTGCTTTATCTGCTTTATCTGCTTTATCTGCTTTATTTAATTTCGGAGATTCAACTGTAGTTTGCTTTGTATTAAGCTCTGCGTTTTTTGGATTGCCCAACTGTTCAGGGATAACTTTTTGAGTTATCGAAGCATATCGTGTTGAAATGATTTCTTGAGCTTCTTTATCCCCTTGAGATGCTGCTTTAGATAGCCATTTCATCGCCATTTTATCATCTTGTGATACACCGATACCAGCACTGTACATAATACCAATATTATATTGTGCATCTACGTGCCCTTGCTCAGCTGCTTTCGCATACCAACCAAATGCATCATTATCATTTTGCTTAACGCCATATCCATTTTCATACATAATACCGATATTGTATTGTGCCGCAACACTTCCTTTTTCTGCCAAAGGCTTCCAAACGTTGAGTGCTTTCGTATAATCTTGAGCATCAAATGCTTTGATTCCATCTTCAAATGGACCTGCTACGAGCATGGTACTCAATACAACTGTTAAGTATGCAAACCGCAGCATATGAGGAAACGAAGTTTTAATTTCCATCGTACTAATTCCTTACGTAAATTTATGTATGGATAAAGAGTTATTAATCTAAATGTGCGTTATTATATCGTAAAAGAATATGAAATAAAGCGAAATACAATCTTTTTTTCTATAAATTGCTTTTCACGAGTATAACTTGTTACACTGTGACACTGATTTTAACAAAATACTATTCAGCTTATTTTTCGACAAGCTAATAAAAATTTTAAATTAAATTCTTAATAATATCTATTTTCAAGGTAAAGACATGCTTTATAAAAAAAATATTATTTTCAATCAACAGATCAAAGAAACTTATACTCATTTAAAAGAGTTAGAGTTAAATACGATTTGCGTTGAGGGAAATTGCCCCAATATAGGAGAGTGTTTTTCAAAAGGTAAAATGACTTTTTTAATATTGGGTGATACTTGTACCAGAAACTGTTTATACTGTAATGTAAACAAAAGTAAGCGCGGAAAAGAGTTAAATTTTGGCGAGATTGAAAATATTAAAAAAATCATTTCACTTCACCGTTTAAATTCTGTAGTAATAACATCCGTCACGCGAGACGACTTAATAGACGGTGGAAGTCATTATTATGCTCTATTATGTAAAGAACTGAAAGAATTTAATAACAAAGTCAGTATTGAAATTCTTACACCCGATTTTGGTTATGATGAAAAATCAATCAATACGATTATTACATCACATGCTGATATCCTCTCTCACAATATTGAATTGACACAATCTCTTTATAAAAAGTATAGACCTGTCGGAAATTATACTAAATCCTTAGATATTTTAAAACAATACGCTCAAAGCGGAAAAAAATCCAAGAGTGCTTTTATTATCGGTTTTGGTGAAACAGACGACGATATCAAACAAACTATCTATGATATTGCTTCAACCAATATTCATTATTTATCCATAGGTCAATACCTTGCACCTTCAAAAAATCATCTAAAACCTCTAAAATACTACTCTCATGAATATTTTCAAACTCTTTCCGAATGGGTTAAAGAAAATTTTAATTTTGAAAAAATTGATGTAAGTTTTTATTCAAGATCATCTTATTTGGATGCATAATGTATTATTTACATTCTGAGCATTTATCAGCGATAGACAATATGCTAATCGATAGCTATTTGGTCTCAAGCGATAAAGAATATTTTCGAACTTATACATGGAGAAATCCTACTATTTCACTTGGTATATCAAATTCTTATTCAGAATTAAATTTAGATTACATCCAAAGTAAAAAAATTGATGTTATCAAACGGGAAATGGGAGGTGGAATTTTATATCATGATCATGATTTATGTTTCAGTATAATTAACCATTCACAGCTGAAACCCAAAGAAAATTATTTAAATATAAAAACTGTAATTGAACAGATATTTTCAAATATCAATCTCCCTGTTACAAAAACCACTGACACCAATCTAAAGTCTTCCGTCTGTTTTTCTGGTAGTAATGAACATGAAATTTCTATTAGTGAAACCAAAGTAGTAGGAATCGCACAAAAAAAGATTGGAAATAAATATTTAATCCAAGGTTCAATTCAATTTGCAACACATGATATTACCAATATGATAACCGATTCCAACGGATGCATACAGCATGGTATTGGAAAAGAATACAATATAAATACGATTAAAGATGTTTTATATTATGAATTTGCTAGAATAAACGATCTGAGTCATCTAAACATAATAAAAGTTATTAATAGTTTAGAATACTTAGTATTTAAAGAAAAAAATGCAAGTAAATTTTACAAGGATATTCATGGATCATAAATGGGTAGAAGAAGCTATTTTAATTAGGCGTGTAGAAGAGTCATTTTTAGAACTTTTTTCGGAAGGGAAATTAAATGGAACTGTTCATACTTGTGTCGGTCAAGAATATTCAGCGGTAGCATTTGCAGGGCAGTTAGAGAGTAAAGATTTTATCTTTTCTAATCATAGATGTCATGGTCACTATATATCTTTTACTAAAGATTATGAAGGCTTAATCGCTGAACTAATGGGAAAAGAACACGGCACATGCGGCGGTGTAGGCAGTTCTCAGCATTTATGTAAAAACAATTTTTATTCCAATGGAATTCAAGGCGGTATTGTGCCGGTTGCTGCCGGAATGGCATTAGCCAACAAGATTAAAAACAATGACGCTATTGGAATAGTATTCATCGGAGACGGTACATTAGGAGAAGGTGTTGTTTATGAAACTATGAATATTATTTCCAAGTGGGAAATACCTCTATTGATTGTTTGTGAAAACAATCGATATTCACAGTCAACAACCCAAAGCACGAATTTGGCAGGAGATATTCTCGCAAGAGCCAAAGCTTTTGGCATCAATACATTTCATAGCAATACTTGGGCTACAAAAAAGATTATTAGCGACGCAAAAGAGGCTATTGAAACGGTAAGACAATCGAAAAAACCGGCTTTTCATCTTGTCGATACTTACAGATTAAACCCGCATTCAAAAGGGGATGATCATAGAGATAAAGATGAAATTGAAACCTATCGTTCAAAAGACCCAATAGTGTTATTTGAAAAAGAGTATCCTGAAGAATATAAAAAAATACTTGATGAAATTAATAGTAAAATCACTACTTACATCAAATCAATCGAATCAGATAATGAACTTCCGGTTGACCAATATCATGAAACAAATAAACTTGATAAAACAGCGGAATGGATGAAAATTGATGAAATTGACATCCGCCAAGTTGATTTGTTAAATGGCTTTTTTGACGAATATCTAAATAAAGATAAAAATATGGTGTATTTGGGAGAAGATATTCTCTCACCCTACGGCGGAGCATTTAAAGTATCAAAAAATTTATCTGCCAAATACCCTTTACAGCTTTTTTCTACACCGATCAGTGAACAAGCTATCACTGGTATAACAAATGGATTGGCATTAGCTGGAATGAAACCGTATTTAGAAATTATGTTTGGTGATTTTGTTACATTAAGCTTGGATCAAATCATTAATCATGCTTCCAAATTTTATCATATGTACAATAAACAAATTCGATGTCCGATGGTTTTACGTACCCCTATGGGTGGAGGTCGTGGGTATGGTCCGACACATTCACAAACGCTTGATAAATTTCTTGTTGGAATCGATAATGTAAATACTATTGCTTTAAATACGTTAATTGATCCGGCTATTTTATACAAAAGTATTCATGAAGAACAAAACCCTACAATCGTCATTGAAAATAAGCTTGACTATGGTAGAAAAATAGCCAAAAAGAAAGTGCCTAATTATATCTATGAAAGAACGGATGATCGATACCCATTAATTCGGTTACGACCAATCAAATCTACGCCTAATGCAACTTTAGTAGCTTACGGTGGAATGGTAGATACAGTCATTGATTCTTTAACGGATTTATTTTTAGAGTTGGATATCAAAGCAGAGGTTTTTATTTTGACGCAGATCCACCCATTAAATATTGATGAAGTAGTCAAATCAGTTCACATGACTGGAAAGCTTTATACTATTGAAGAAGGAAGTGCTTTTGCCGGTATAGGAGCAGAAGTTATTGCCCATGTTTCTGATACTTTAAGTAAGCCCTTTATTTCACGAAGAATTGCTTCTTTACCAGTTCCTATAGCATCATCCAAAACATTAGAAGCAGAAATCATTACCAATAAAAAGCGCATTTTAGAGATTATTAAGGGAAGTTTATAATGGCCGTACTAGCAGAAATTTTTGTACCCAAAGAAACCGTGAGCGATGAATTTGCTACAGTCGCCAAACTGTATGTACACACTGGTGACAGCACTCAAAAAGGTGAAGTCTTAATTGATTTAGAAACGTCTAAAACCGTCGTATCCATTCAAGCAGAAGCAGATGGCTTCGTAGAAGTATTTTGTCATGAAGGAGACGATGTCACCATTGGCTCACTTTTGATAAAAATAACAGATAATGCAATCCAAAATAATGCGGAAATAGAAGCTAATAGTACAAAGACAGAAGTCGACGATATTGCAACTGATACTATTTTTTCAAAAAAAGCATTACTATTGATTGAAAAAAACAATATTCTAAAATCAAAATTTGCGAATCTGGATTTTGTCAATGAAGAAGATGTTTTAAATCTTTTATATCCAGAAAAAGCTTGTGACAGTAAAAAAGAAATCAAAAAGAGTGAGGTTAAAGAGAATACCAAGGTAATCACATATGATCAATCTTTGGTTACAGTTGAACCTCTAAGTAAGATCAAAAAAACAGAAATTCAATACTTAACGGATGTTCAGTCTGGTGTGATGAACAGTGTCTTGAATGTTGCTGTCGATATTAAGAATATTGATGAAGCGATTAATCAATCCTTTAAAATTTTCTCTGGATCATATCTCCCTCTTATTGTTTATGAAATTTCAAGGCTCCTCGCCAAATATCGAGTTTTTAATGCTTTTTTTACAGGTGATGGAATAGCTTATTATAATCGAATCAATGTTGGTATGGCTACTGACTTTGGCGATGGTTTAAAAGTATTAACACTTCCAGACACCAATGATCTAAATATGAGTACCGTGGAAACAGGGCTGTATCAATTAATTGAAAAATATTTAGATAAAAAACTTGATGTGGCAGATGTAACAGGCTCAACATTTACAATAACTGATTTATCAACATCGGGAGTTGACTTCTTCACACCACTTATCAATACAAAGCAATCGGCTATACTCGGTATTTCAAAAGTTGACCCTAAACTAAACCGTTTTTACTTAACGCTTGTATTTGATCATCGGGTTACCGAAGGGAAAATAGCAAGTGAATTTTTAGTCGAACTGAAACAAAGGATTGAGAGTTACAGTCTTAGCGAGACTGTAATCTCTGATAGCCAGAGTAATGAAGCAATATTTTTGGATATTAAATGCGGAACCTGCTTTAAAACACTTCAAGAAGATAAAGAGTTAAAAGGGATTGGAATGATCAAAATTGTCAATCACCAAGGACATGAAGACTATATTTGTCAAGACTGTTTTGCAGGATATTAAAATGGAAAATGCTAAAAAAATTATTGCAACTTTTTTAAAAAAAGATTCTTCAGAAATTACCGAAACAACCGTGATGGATAGAACCGCCATTCCAGGTTCAATCCTCTTACACAGAATGTACTCAACCCTAGCATCTGAGGGATTTAATATTACTAATCAAAATAAGATCAAAACATATGGAGATTTTGTTAATACACTTAATGCTATTGATCAAAAACCTATTGAAAATCAACCTATTAGCAAAGAAGTAACCTCTCGTACTCCTTTAAAGAGTAGTTCAACTGATTTTTCAATCGGAATTGATCTCGAAGAAATTGCTAACATGCCGATTGTTACCGACTACAGAGAAAATAAGTTCTATATAGATACTTTTTCAGCACGAGAGATATCTCATTGTATTCTTCAAGCGGATCCGAGAGGAAGTTTTGCAGGAAAATTTGCTCTAAAAGAAGCCATTATTAAAGCTGATAATTTCTATCAAATGATCCCATTCAAAGAAATTGAAATTTTAAATAATACTTCTGGAAAACCAATATTTTCAGATTTTGCACTGTCAATATCTCATACAGATACTCACGCCGTAGCAGTAGCTTCCAAAGGAAGCTTTCAGCAAGTTATTCCAATCCAACGAGAAAAACAGTTGACAAGAAAAGAAATTGAACAACTTGTAAAAAATTCGACTCCCAATATTAGCAATAATCAAAATCTAAATTATTTTTCATTAGTTTTATCATTAATTGCTATAACAATGGTAGTATTTTTTAATTTTACAAGGTAGAATAACTAACCGGTTTTGGACTTTATAGTATGGACATAAACCAAATTTTAATTAAAAAAAGGAGTACTATTCCAAATGGATAGATTACAACAAACGAATGAAATGTTTGGAAAATTAAAAGTTGATATGCCTAAAGAGATTGCTGCTTTTATCAATTTCAGTCAAGCAAATAAACAAGATGGTCAAATAAGTAAAAAGTATAAAGAGCTTATATTGGTTGCTTTAGGAATTTCAAGCCAATGTAACTGGTGTATTGCAATGCATGTAAAAGGTGCTATTGATGCAGGCTGTTCAAAAGAAGAAATTTTAGAAGCTGCAATGCTTGCTGTTGTAATGGGCGGTGGACCAAAGCTTATGTATATGAGCGTTTTATATGAGGAATTAGAAAAATATTAATTTTCTAAATCAATCAACTTCTTTCTCTTTTTGATAGAGAAAGAAGTTGATATCATGAAAAATAAGTAGTAGTACTTTCTTTGAGAGTATAGTAAATTTTCTCAAAATCAGTCGAATAGACGCGTGTTTCAGCAATCGAGGTGATAAAGTTGGTATCCCTCTCCCACCTCGGAACCAAATGTAGATGGATATGTTCAGCTATCCCTGCACCGCCTGCTTTGCCCAAATTCATTCCGATATTGACCCCATGTGCTCCGAAACTCTCTTTGAGCATTCTCACCCCCCTCTGAGCCAAAGCACTCATGTGGAGCCATACCTGCGGATCAAGTGCTTCAAGGGCATCTGTATGATGGTGAGGGATAATCATAAAATGGCCCGGAGTATAGGGGTAGCGATTCATCACGATAAAACAGTGCTCATCGCGATAAAGGACATGGAGGCTCTCATCATCACTCTCATGAGTGCTGATGTGACAAAACACACACCCCTCAATCTTCTCTCCCGTTACGTACTCATCCCGCCATGGGGCATAAAGGATATTTTCCATTAGATAAAATTCGGGGCATCATTGGCGAACAATATAATGTCACCTGTACGGGTCACTTCACCCAATGTTTTAACCATCTGCGACTTATCACTCAACATAATTTTCTGAGGAACGTTTAGCTCTTTGTCAAACTGTGCCGCATTAAGCTGCCCTGTGATGATAGCGATGTCGAAAACACCGTCAATCGCACGGATCAGCTCACTGTTAAGCTCTTGGGTACTCTCCACCAACCCAGGGGTGACAATCACCTTTCGACCGCTGTGGAGAGAACAAAGACGTACACCTTCCAACATCCCGTCGATATTTCCGTTGTAGCCATCATCGAGGATAATTTTACCCCCTGCATCGATTCGTTCCAAACGATGTTCAACACTTTTGAGCTTTTCGACGGCACTTACGATTTCATCCGAATTCATCCCCATCTCGGATGCGATTAAAATCGCCGCATTGATGTTGATCGTCTGAAACCCACCGAGAACATTGGTATGAAAATGACGCTCTTCGCCATTGACGCTGAGATCAAAATCGATCCCCTCCAATGTTGCCGCGAGGTTACGTACATCATCCCCGAAAAAGGTCACTTTTTCATGCGGCACATCTGTCACCGAAGTATGAATAAACGCTTTTTTGAGACGGTTTGAATGAATAATTTCGAGTTTGGTACGCTGGATACGCTCTAATGTTTTGAAATACTCCAAATGCTGTGGCCCTACTTTTCCGACCACCACGATCTGCGGATGAAGCAGTTGCGCAATAGCGTAAATATCTCCCACTTCACGAGCGCCCGCTTCACAAATATAGACTTGGGTATTTGAGGGGAGCGATTCGTTGACGTCACGGATGATTCCACCGAGGGTATTGACACTTCGAGGTGTTGCGTAGACGTTGTATTTTTGGCTCAATACTTGGGAAATAAAATTTTTCATCGAGGTTTTACCGTAGCTTCCGGTAACACAGATGATCGTTAGATCACTCATCGAAGCGACTTTGCGCGATGCTTCCCGTTTGTACGCCAAAAATAAGAATTTCTCAATTCCCCATGAGAGGAGATAAGTCAAAACGAGAGGGAAAATAACACTGTAGGTACTCGATAACCCTTTAAACGCGATCAATAGGTTCAGCAATACCGTAATCAAAGCCAAAAGGATCAAAAAACGCTTTACTCGCCATGTCAAAACTACTTTTTTATCGAGACGAACATGCCATAGATACAAAAGCGGTAAGTAGAGCGCTACCACAAAAATACTGTAACGTGCCAGAGCATAATAGAGGATGAACGGAGCGATAAAATAAGCAACGTGCCACCATGTTTTATGGTGACGCAACACTACCCGCTCGATCCGATAATCGTACCATTGGAGGTTTGTAATCAGATACCACCCTAATGCCATGACAAAGATGATATTAGCGCTAAACGAGGCTATTTGTGTCAATTCCATAGTGTTTCCTTAGTGTTCTAAACTTTTTAAAACGGTTTTTTCAATCTCTTTGGCAACTGTTGCTCCCTGCTCTAAAAAGAAATAGTGATCTCCGTCAAATTCAACCACCCGTGAATCGGAGATAAGCTCGGCTATTTTATGCGCAGTCCACATCGGTGTTGCCGTATCTTGATGACCGAAACAAAGTAATGCTTTCCCTTTATAGGCACGAAATTTCTCACTAAAATCTTCATTGACCACGCTTTTGAACGTCTCATACATCGGTTGCGACAATCCTTGTGCATCAGGAGCAACGAAAAAACGGCGAAGCTGTGTAAGTCCGGTAAACTTGAGCAATTTAAAAAGGGCGATTTTAGCACGTATTTTAAATGGTTTCGGAACGAGTATCCCTGCAGAACCGACCAATACTAAATATTCAGGATTGAGCAGAGTTGCCACTTTACCACCGAAAGAGTGACCCAAAATAATCATTTTATCCGCTTCGATCATCGAAATAAACGATTCCAATATCGTTGCGTAATCCTCTGTCGTGAGTGCCATATTACATGTGGAATTTCCGAACCCAGGCATATCGATGTAAATATGGCGAAACTGTTTGAGGTGATCACCAAAAGCGCGTTTCATCAGATTTTTATGCGAACCCCAACCGTGGAGAAAAATAATATCGTAATGGGCACTCGGATTGAGGATCTCATAGCTAATGGAAAACGTATGCTGTTTGTATTGAACGCTTTTAACTGCCACGCTTATTTCCCTTTGGCTTGGGAGATGGAGTGGATGTAATCGTAATTGACTCGAATCGCTTTTTTATCCGGTAATGCCCCGAGCAGTTTATGGATAGAGCTGCCAAAATCTTCAAAAAGATAGTTCGCCATTGACCCCGGGATCGGGTTCACTTCGTTCAGATAGACTTCCCCCTCGATCTCAAAGAAATCACAACGGATTAAAGCCCCTTCGAATAACGGCAAATAGATCGTTTTAAATGCATCGCGCAATTGTTGAACCAACGCTTCACTCACCTCAGCGTGTTCAACACTCCCTGAGCGGGAAAAATCGAGATACTTTTTCTCAAAATCGAGGAACTCTGCTTTTTGAGGCTCTTCAACGATCGAATAGGTGATTTCACCGCGTGCGCTGAAACCGGCTAGATTGTACTCTTTTACCCCCGAAATAAACGGCTCGATCAAAAGTACATTATCAAACTCGAAAGCCACATCCAGTGCGTAATCAAGTTCTGATGCTTCGCGGACGATACTCACCCCGATAGAGCTTCCCAAGCGGGCAGGTTTCACGATAAACGGATACGCAGTGGTAACAACTCTTTTATCCTCTTTACGTAGAACCTCATACGGCAATGTTTTGACACCGAGTGAAGCGGCGAACCATTTGGTATAGTGTTTGTCAAAACTGAGCATTGAAGCCTCTTTGCGAGGACCGATGAATGGGATATGGAAAAAATCCATGAGGGATGCGATAGAGCCATCTTCACCGTCGCCGCCGTGGATCAGGTTGAGGATAGGCATCTCATGTTTTTTGCTTCCAAACATCCCGCGTTGCTCAAACCCGCCGTTCGTGAGGAAAATTTGAGCCATCTTGCGATGCTCTCCACGTGAAAAAGTGACCGCTTTCATTTTAGCGCCGTCAATGAGATAAAATTTATGATCTTGATCGCAAAAGATAAAACTGAGTTCAAATCGCTTCTCTAATTTCTCTTTGACCGTAATCGCACTTACAATGCTGATTTCATGCTCATAACTCGCTCCGC
Organism: Sulfuricurvum sp.; assembly: GCF_049305995.1. Taxonomy (GTDB): domain Bacteria; phylum Campylobacterota; class Campylobacteria; order Campylobacterales; family Sulfurimonadaceae; genus Sulfuricurvum. The sequence continues at coordinate 1,680 of NZ_JBAQPS010000078.1, read as the reverse complement.
CGAATAAAATGGCTAATTTCATAATTTTCCTTTTAAAGTTTTTGAAGTTGTTTTAACGCCTCTTTTACCAGCGTCGGGGTATCGGTTGCACTTGATGCACTCAGTGCTTTGGCAATCTGCTCTTTTTTAAACCCTAGTGATTCCAAAGCCATCGATGCTTCGGTCGTTGCCGTGGTTACCGTACCGCCAGAGCCTAACAATACCGCATCGAATCCTGCCAATTCCACCATAATCCGCCCTGCACTTTTAGGTCCGATACCGGGAACTTTTTTGAGTGCATTGAGATCTTTAGATGAAATAATACCCGCAAACTGCTCCGGCGTAAAGGTGCTGCAAATTGCCAAGGCTGCTTTTGGCCCGATTCCGTTGATTTTTAGCATCCCTTCAAAGAGAACTTTTTCACTTTTTTGGGCGAATCCGTAGAGTTGTTGCGCATCTTCACGAATAACATGGTGAATATGCAATCTGGTTTTTTCTGAGCCAATCGAACTGTACGTATGCAATGAGATAAAAACCTCATAAATGACGCTGTTAACGTTGAGATGGAGCACTGATGGCTCTTTATAATCTATAATTCCTTCTAACCCGATAATCATTGTTCCAATACCCTAATAGAAAATTCTCCATCTTCATCTTTATGCAATCCCAAAATTCGTTCTTGTGTATTATGTGTAGGGACATATAAAACATCAATAGGCGGATCAATTAATTTAAAAATAATTTCATTGTAATTTCTCCATACATCATGATTAATAATCCGAGCTTCAAAAATTTCACTTTGTAGTGTAGTATGTTTTTCATTGAGCCAAGCATATAATTCTTCTTTTGCTGTCAATTCAGCACGGAGGGAATCAAGTTTTTCTTTAAATTGCTGATTTTTCTGATATTTTTGAACAAAAGCAACAGGCATTTTTATCCCATTATTTTTATAATGAAGTAATTTATGTTTTATCTCTTCCATCGCCGGAATATTCTCATGCCATATCTTTTCATATGCTGTAAGTTCTTTTTGAATATCACGTATAGATTGTTTGACAAGTACCATCTGTTGAGATTGCTTTTCAATATTTTCTATTGATTCGTTAATCATCGGGTCAATCACAAACTGATTTTCTCCTCCATGAATTTTTTTGATCTCTATCCGATGAGAGGCCGTCATTTTTACATGAGAGCCTAACATCTCAATCATAATCTCTTTGGCTCGGATTTTACCCCCTGTTGCTTGCATCACAGTTACACGTTCAGCATCAACACTACCTTGCTCCAACCGAGTAATATGGACATTTTTTCCATATGCTGTCCCTTTATGGATGTTTATACTCAGTTCATCGGCACTTATTGTAGCACTTTGATGTACTTGCCCTTCTACCGTCGCTTTTTTTGCTGTCACTTTAGCGTTCGGACCTATATTGCCATCGATATTGATAGCATGGACGGTAACCTCCATCCCTTGCCCAATAGCATCTTTTAAAACGTCTTTCTCTTTCACATTAAGAGATACATCTGCATCCAATTGCGTTTCGATCGATCCGGTTGTCCGAAAGCTAATTTCTGTCACTTCTACTTCGGTTTTAATATCATAAACGTCACCTTCGAACGTTACATACCCTCCCGCAGCCGCACGATATTCAATACTGCTAGGAGTATCAACCATTATAATTTTTTCCCCTATTTTAAATG
>NZ_JBAQPS010000077.1:0-3686 GCF_049305995.1 Sulfuricurvum sp. | reverse complement strand
TAGAATTGAGCATTACCCACAGTGCATTATTGCTCAATCCATAATTTATCTGTTTTGTTTCGATGAAGACAAAATCGAGCTGTAAAGCCCCAGTAGTTCTATCCGTACCTGTTTTAAATGCGTATTCCAATCCTTGGTTGGTTGCTTGAACGATTAGTTCGTTAATACGATCATTTCGTTGCTGCTCAGCAATTTCAATGAGTGCTGGAATAGGAAAAATAGCATGAACTTCATCATATATGTATTTTTCCTGAGTATCCCATACAGAGTTACCGTATCCTCCCCCGATGTCGGCGTGAGCACCGGGCATTGTGATTTCGACCATATTAGAACCGTTGCTTCCCATATAATTGAGTGGAAAATTGGCTCTAAATTCATTATCGGCAGTCAGGTGAACCATTTGCTGTGCAGAGTTGGTGTTGAGATTTAGATTTAGATTTGCGTTGTACTCATTTGCCAGTCCCACTGTTGCAACGGTATCAAATAGTCCTACAAATCCGATCGCACTGCCGTCGAGATCAGTGTACTGAGCATTAAACATATTGATAAAATCCCGTGCCGATGTCGCGCCACGGCTAAAGCCGTAGACGTCTACGACGATTTGAGCGTCAGGGTTTTGTGTTCGGATTTCATTGATTTTTCTTTTGATCTCATCTAATTTATCTAAGGCGTGCTGTTTAACTGTCGAACCAAACGCCAAACCATCGAGATTATAGTAATCTTTGCGATCTTTATAAACTTCTGTATTGCGTATAGCAGCTAATTGGTCTACGTCAAATACTGTGCCATTAACATATTGCTCGGTTCCTGCACCTTCTGCGTAAATAGCCTCATAACCCTGACTTTTTTTTGCTTGATACATACGATAGAGTTTAGCTACGTTTGTTTGTGATCCGTCACCGATCAGCTCGTCATTCCATACATTGTTACCCGTCCCGTCGAAGAACACCCCGATTCTAATTACATCTGCCATGTTGTTTTCCTTGTATTTATTTTTTGTTTAGAATAATGATTTTAGAGATTCCATCACCGATGGTGATGATTTTGGAAGCTCTTGGAAGCTATCTGCTTCAAATATCGAACCAAAATTATGATTTAGATGTCTCCACTTTACACATTTCGATTCATCAACTACTATATCAATATGCAATGTATCACTGGTGATTTCGTCCACACCAAAATCGGGATGAGACATCGTTCCGCATTCATATTCAGAATCATTTCTACTTTCTTCTTTTGTACATTCATGATAATGGTATTTTCCACCGTCAGTATCAAGTTTCATCTTCATCGTACATGTAAAATCGGTATTACCGAGTCTTTGAGTGGTTTCCTTATCTGATGTCGATTGTTCATAGTCATAGATACTATTTCTTGTCATACACACAAATGTCGTCTTGGGTGTGATACGAAAATATCTTTTGTCCGAGCGAAAGGCATATGGACTTTCCTTTTTATTTAACAAACTACGTCCATCAGTGCCCCCTTTACGTCCATCGTAAACCGCATATGCCCTTTGACCGCCCAATTCTTTGAGACTGATAGGATCTATATTTTTATAATCTCCTAAAAGTTTAAATCGTGCATATTGAAAATATTGATCATCATTTTTTCTCAATATCATTAGTTCCAATCCCCCAAACCGATACCCACATCCCTCTTTGTCCTCTTCGGGTGTCATGTAAATAGGGAGATTGATGCTGTAGTTGCCATCGGGGACACTCATACTACGTTGGGTGATGGAGGGTTTCATTGTTCCCGTTGTGTAGCCACGAGAACCACATCCTTCTTTTAGGTTGGTTGCGACGTAAGTGATCGTGTAGCGTGCATCCAAACGAGGGTCTTTTTCTCCTGTTAGGGTATAGACGCTTTGGTCTTGTGCTAAGAGTATCAAAGATGAAAAAATAAGCAATAATAAAGTTTTCATGCGGCAATCCTTGGTTTGGAATGTGGATTATTGAGTAATTCGAGAGGGAAGTTGGCACGCATCTCATTGGCAGCGTCAATTTGAACAATTTTTGCGGCAGAGGCATCATTGAGGTTGAGATTAAACCCAATATTGATACTGTTGGCAAACCCTAGAGAGGATACGGTATCGAACAACCCGACAAATCCGATTGCACTGCCCTTATTGACATTCGCATATAGGGAATTGAACTCGTTGATAAAATCGCGTGCTTCGGTTGCGCCTCGGCTGAAGCCGTAGACGTCTACGATGATTTGGGCATCGGGATTTTTTTTAATCTCATTTTTTACCATCTCAAGCATCCGATTAACTTTAGACTTTGCCTCATCCCCAAATGCCATGTTATAACTGCTATAAAAATCGTTGCGAGATTTTAGAGCATCTTGTATCTCTTTGACTTCGGCTGAAGTTAATGTTGGTTGTCCTTCACGATATTTTTCGGTACCGACACCTTCGACATAAAGTGGTTTGGCATAATATCCAGGATTATCTTTAGCTTGCTGAGCATACATCTTATAGATTTTTGCCACATTCGTTTCTGACTTGTCCCCGATCGCTAGATCATTCCACATATTATTACCCGTTCCGTCGAAGAACGCTCCGATTCTAATTACATCTGCCATTTGTTTTTCCTTATATTTATTTTTAAAAAAGTGACTTGAATGATTCTAATGCTGACGGTACCGGCTTTGGTACTTCACGAAACGTATCCACTTCTCTCTCCACCTTGAATCTACTGATCTTTAAAAGCTGACATTTCGGTTCATCGACCAATATATCGATGCGGAGAGTATCACTTGTGATCTCATCCACACCGAAATCGGGATGGGTCATCTTTGAACAGTGATGTTGCGTTTCGGTAAGAGACTCTTCCCTCGTACATTTGTTAAAATGGAACTTGCCACCTTCGGTATCTAATTTCATTTTCATCGTACACATAAATTCAGTAGCATGTTTTTCGTGCCATTCTTTATTTTCACGAGGATCATCTAAATATTGTGTCATACACACAAACGTCGTTTCGGGGGCAATACGGAAATATTTTTTATTGGAGCTAAACTCATTGGTAAAATCAGGAGCATCTTTTGTGTCCATCCCTATAAAATTAGAACCTCCTTCTCCCCCTTTCCATCCACGATATATTGCCAAAGGCTCTTGCGTATTTGTGTATCTTCTAAAATCTCCCAAGAGTTGGAACCTTGAAAACTGATCATCATCATTTTTCCGTCTCATCGTTAAATCAAGTCCCCCAAACCGATACCCGCATTCCGCTTTGTCCTCTTCGGTGGTCATGTATATGGGGAGATTAATCGTGTAGTTTCCATCGGGGACACTCATGCTACGCTGAGTCATCGAAGGTTTCATCGTTCCCGTCGTGTAGCCGCGAGAACCACATCCTTCTTTTAGGTTTGTCGCGACATAGGTGATCGTGTAGCGTGCATCCAAACGGGGGGTTTTTTGTCCTGTTAGGGTGTAGACGCTTTGGTCTTGGGCTAAGAGTGTTAGAGCTGAAAGAATGAGTAGGGTTAGGGTTTTCATCTAGGCAACCTTTCTTTTAGATTCTTGATTTATAAAATTGAAACTATTTATATAGCTGTACACTTCCCCCGATCTCTCCCCTGCTTTTATCGTTACCGGTCCTAGTGACGTTGTGATCGTAATATCCCGTTCGAGTTCTTTGGATAAGCTCACGGTGAAGCTCATATGTTCAGTTGCTTCT
>NZ_JBAQPS010000076.1:0-1601 GCF_049305995.1 Sulfuricurvum sp. | reverse complement strand
AATACTAAATATTCTTTATCTTCATGGAGTGCATCAAATACACTAAACGGTATTTCTGCCTCACGTAAAACAGATTCCAGTAAATGACGTTCAACAATCCGCCCCTCATCAACATCGATAATCTCTACCGATTCGATGATCGGCGCTAATATGCTCAAAATTTCACGGTAATCTTTATCACCGTAGGTATTGTAGATAAGGGTCACTTTTTCCCCAGCAAAATTTTGGGCTATCGACTCCGCCGCGAGTGTGTTATGCCCTACATCGAGGGTAATATTTGGAGCTATTTTGCTCAATCTTCCAAATAGTGCACTTTGATCAAACAGTGTTTCACTCGCCTCAAATCCCAACATCTCATACGCCGCCATCGCCAATGTCAGATTATCACGTAAATAATCGCTAAGGCTATTTTTCGTGGCAATATGCAATGCGATCTCTTCGATACGTGGAGTTAAACGCTCGGAGAGTGTATATAGAGTGCACCCTTTTACCTCCGCAATCGCTCGTGCAATCGACTCCACCTCGGTGTGTTTCTGTCTTCCTAACAACGCGAGTTTTTGCATACTTCGCAGTTTCGTCGCCGAAATCGAATCAATGGAAGTACCTAAAAATGCTGCATGATCAAAATCTATGGGGGTAAATATACTCAGAACCTTGTCAAAAATAGCGGTCGCGTCATGCTCACCCCCCAAACCCGCCTCACATACGACGTAATCGCACCCCTCATACACCACCATCGCCAAGAGTGTCGTATATTCAAAATAACTCAATGTCTCGGCGATTTCCGTGGATAAGAGGTCCAAAAGCGTTTGGTGGGCACACTCTAGCCCCTCATCACTTACCTCTGAACCCTCCAACCATATCCGCTCGTTGAATCGCAAAATATGAGGTGAGGTGTAATGCCCGACCTTTTGCCCTGCACGGTGCAATGCCGTAGCCAAAAATCGTCCCGTTGAGCCTTTGCCGTTGGTTCCGACCAAATGGATGATTTTAGGGTTTGTCAATTTATCTTTGATTTTATGATACGTGTTAGGGAAACGCTCATAGTCAATCACATCGTAAAAAAGAGGTTTTGAAGCTAAAAAATCGTTTAAACTCATGCAGGCTCGACGCGGTTTCGCCCTTTATGCTTAGCATCATAAAGCCGTTCATCAGCACCATTGATTAACGATTTCAACGAAGGATAATCCTGACGCTGCGCTATACCGATACTAACATTCACCGCAATTCGTTTCTCCTGATACATAAAATGAGCTGACTCGACATGCACACGAACTTTTTCACAAAACACTTTAGCACCCAAGAGATCAGTATCCCCTAAAATAACCAAAAATTCTTCTCCGCCATAACGTCCTGCAATATCGCTGGTACGTACTTCTTCTTTTAATATTTTCGAAAATGCAATCAATACTGCATCTCCTGCTTCATGCCCATAGGTATCGTTAACCAATTTAAAATGGTCTAAATCAAGCATTGCAACGCAAAAATTTCGTCCATGACGCATATATTCAGCTTCTTTTATATTTAAATACTCTTCCAATGCTCGTTTATTAAATAATTTAGTTAAAAAATCTTCTCGTGATGCTTGGGTTGCTTGTGCC
>NZ_JBAQPS010000075.1:0-1936 GCF_049305995.1 Sulfuricurvum sp. | reverse complement strand
GTTGTGCAAAGAAAGAGGAAATGTCTCAAATCACCACATTTGATTCAAAAGAGGGCGCACAAGCAGAAGCAGAAACCAAACTAGCTTATATGAATGGAAATTTTTGTGGTAAACATGAGTTTCAACTGGTTGAAGTGAATGACAATTTTGTTATCGGCATGGTTGGCGGTGGCTGTGGATGCAAATCCGGACATTAAAAGGGGGAAATTATGGAACATCATGTAGTGGTTGAAAAGCTCTGTAAATGTGCGATACGAAAAAAAATGCCTCAAATCAAAACGTTAAATGACAAAGAAGACGCAATGCGAATCGCACGTGCATGGGCGCAAGAGATGAATGAAAGCTTTTGTGGACAACACGCATTTGGTGTTGTAGAGGTGGATGACAATTATGTCATCACCGTAGGTGAGGGAAGCTATTAAGTGCTTCTCGCACGCTTAATGCATGTTTTATGTTATACCACACATAGGAGTAGTCTATGGTCAGCCGTGCAAAAATCAAAGAACTCATGAATGAGAGCGCTTGCTCCCATAGCAAAGATAAAAAACCAGGAGAAGGGTGTGATAAGCCGAAACCGGGGCTTGCCGCAGGGGGATGTGCATTTGACGGTGCACAAATCTCCCTTTTTCCGTATGCTGATGCGGTACACTTGGTTCATGGTCCTCAAACATGTCTTGGTTCTTCATGGGAGACACGTGAAACAAAAACGTCGTATACGGGTGTGGACCATACACAAATGGGATTCACCACGGGGATAAATACCAATGATGTCATCTTTGGCGGTGATAAACGGCTGAGTGATTCGATCGATTATATAATGGAACACTATACGCCTGAAGCAATTTTTGTCTATTCGACGTGTGTGACGGCATTGGTGGGAGACGACATCGATATGACCTGCAAGCTCGGAAGCGAAAAACACGGTATACCGGTTGTTCCCGTCCATGCCGCAGGATTTGTCGGAAGCAAAAACCTCGGTTCACGCCTTGCTGGGGAGGCTGTGTTGGAACATCTGATCGGTACCAAAGAACCCGAATTTACAACCCCCTACGACATCAATCTCATTGGCGATTACAACGTAACGGGCGATATGTGGCAGTATTTGCCGTTGTTTGAAAAGATCGGTATCCGTGTTTTGAGTTCCATGAGTGGAGACGGGCGTGTCGGCGATATCCGCACAGCTCATCGGGCGAAACTCAATGTGATCGTTTGTGCCAAATCTCTAATCACACTAACGCGAAAAATGAATGAGCAGTATGGGATACCGTGGATTTCGGTCTCGTTTTACGGTAAACGTGATACGACATTTGCGATTCGTGAAATCGTTAATGCATTAGGGTGCCCTGAACTCATAGCACGAGCCGAAGCGGTCATCGCAGAGGCCGAAGCTAATCTTGAGATGGCATTGACACCGTATCGCGAATTATTTGCAGGAAAAAAAGCGGTTCTCAATACGGGTGGAAATAAAGCGTGGTCTATTGCTTCGGGATTACAGGATTTAGGGATCGAAGTGGTGGCAACAAGTGTGGCGAAATCGACGCAGGATGACATCGATAAAGCACGTGAATATCTGGGTGAGAATGGGGTATTGATGACGAAACCCGCTTCCGAGCAGGGGAAAATCATCGACCAGACGGGTGCGCATATCCTCCTCGCAGGAGGACGAAGCCTTTACACCGCGATCAAAAAAAAGATCTCATTTATCGATGTCAATCAGGAGAAAAAAACGAGCTACGGCGGATACAACGGATTACTGAATTTGGCAGAAGATCTGAAATATGCGTTCCGTAATCCCGTTTTTGCCAATGTTGGTCGCGCGGCACCGTGGGAAATTTAGAGCGTCTGATCCATAAACGCTTTTAACTCATCAAGGCTAAGCGGTTTAGAATAGTAATAGCCTTGGATTTCATGACAGCCTTCTTTTTGTAAAAAGGTT
>NZ_JBAQPS010000074.1:0-12228 GCF_049305995.1 Sulfuricurvum sp. | reverse complement strand
TTTAATACTACTCAAGTATGCTCCAGATCACTTCAACACTGACTCCATGGTGTGAATCTGTTGAGATTTTCCCTTTTAGTTGACCATACACTAAACTTTTCACCAGTTCTAAACCTAAAGAATTCGTCGTTTTACCCTGATCATAACCCATGCCGTTGTCACTGACTATCAGGCTATATACATTATCTTTTTCATCTAAAGCGATGCTGATTGTCCCTTTGTCATCTTTAAAAGCATATTTGCAAGCATTTGTAACTAATTCATTCACAATCAGTCCGCAATAAATAGCCTGTTCGATTTCTAATGACGCATGGATTTGATAGTTGATCTCCACTATCATCTCATAACTCTCTTGTATATCTTCAACGATACTATGAAAATATTGAAAGGCATTGACGTCTGAAAATAATTCTTCTTTATATAATAACTCATGGAGATGACTCATTGTGCTTACCCTATTTTGAATAGTGGTAAATGCGTCTTGCAGTTTTGTATTATCAAATTCATCGCTTTGCATTCTAATGAGAGAAAGTATGGTCTGCATACTATTTTTAACTCTATGATTTAATTCATTTAATAACAGTTGCTTGGTTGCAAGGGCTTCTTGCAAATCTTCTGTTTTTTTCAATACCTCGTGTTCAAGTTTCACCTTTTCATTTTTTTGTTGTTCCAGAAGTTTTTGATGTACACTCTCTTTTTCTAACTGAAGTTGCTTAATTCGGTATGCCAAAGCAATAGAAAAAACAATAGCTTCCAAAACTAATAATATTTCTATAAAGTAATGCGACAATTTATAGATATCAAACCAGCCGATACTTGAAAGATACATTGCACTACCCGCCACAATAAAAAGAAACCATCCAAATAATATGAATTTAGCTTGAGAATCTTTTTTTAGTGCAGCATATACTGTAATAAAGAGAAGTAGCAGAAGTAAGATAACAGAAAATATATTTCTAAAATGATTAAATTCATTCGTAAATACAAAAATCAGCAGTGTCAATGGAAATAGGATTAAATAATAGTGCAGTAGCTTTTTAAGCTTTGGATACCGATTCATTTCCAACATAGAGTTTGTAAATAAAGCAAGAGCAAAAGCCGGAATACCGACAATGATAGCCGCTGCTTTAATCATAAGCTCATTGAGCCCTACATCGAGTTGAAAGATATTAAAAAAGCCTGTATACACGATATGGTGAAATGAAATGCCGATCATATAGGCAACATAATATAAATAGGATTTATCTCTTGTAAAAAAATACAGTGATAGATTATACAAGGCTAAAGCTATCATCGCACCAAAAAAAAGGGCTAGTTTTTTTTGATGATCAATTTCTGCTTCATAAAATTGGTTCGTTTTCCATAATTTTAAATCCACTATTAACGTTGTTACCTCAGAGTAAACTTTAATAAAATAGGTTTTTTCTTCATGAGCTTCTAAATTTATTTTAAAAATAGAATTAATACTTTTTTGACCAAGGTTTCCAGATAAAATTCCTGATGTTTGCGGCGAAAAATTTTCATCGGGAGAATAGAAAAAAATATTTGTTGTCATAGGATTGTTGTATTCAAGAATCCTAGAAATTTTAGTATCTGTTGTATTTTTTACAGTGAACTTGATCCATACATCAAAATTGGGAGAGTAGCCCAATAAGAGTCTTCTTGCATTGTTGAGTTCAAACGTAATGTTTCCATTTTTGATTTCATTAAACCCTAAACTACGTGTATGGTCAATATAAATTGAACTATTTTCCAAGACATCATATGAAGTCGTTTCATTGCCAACTTCTATGATACTTGCATACATAGGAGTAATCAAGAAAATCATGAATAAAAAATATTTAATCAATTACACCCAACTTTTATATTTTCTTATCATTCTACAAGAATATCAATGTAGAACAAGAATAAAAAATATTCGTGACACTAATCATGATACCATATTGTTAGAATTAAAAAAATTAATATGCTATTTCAGCAACAAAACACTACAATCCCTAAAAATATTGCCAGGAAATTTATGCTCCCCCTCTCCCGTCTTTTATGTGAAAAAACAAAACTCTCTCCCCATCATGTTGAAAACATTCTCAAGCTTTTAAATGAGGGTTCTACTATCCCCTTTATCGCCCGTTACCGTAAAGAACTCACCGGCGGTGCCACGGATGAGCAACTCAGAGGATTCGAAGAGGTCTATCTCTATTCGAAAAAACTGCTAGAGCGTAAAGAGGAGGTGAAACGGCTGATCGGTGAGCGCTCACATTTGGGTGCGGAACTGATCTCTCAGATCGAGGCGGCAACGACGCTCCAAAGCCTCGAAGACCTCTACCGTCCCTACAAAGAAAAAAAGAATACCCGTGCCGCACTCGCAATCGCAGCGGGTCTGGAACCGTTAGCCGATATACTCGCATCGGGTAGATTGGAGGTAATAGATCTGATGAACAAAGCAAAAGCTTTTGTGAAAGGGACAATTGCATCAGAAGAAGAAGCGATTAAAGGGGCACAAGATATTTTGGCGGAGCGCTACAGTGATGATCCGCGTGAACGCGATTACTGGCGTAAACAGATGTTGGAGTATTCCTCGTTCGAGATTAAAGGGTCTAAGAGCCTAAAAGAAGATGGATTGTATGCCAAACTCGCCGGTAAGTCTGAAAAAATCAGTTCTATCCCCTCTCACCGATATTTAGCAATGATGCGGGGAGTAGAGGAGAAAGAGCTCTCGGTGAAAATAACCATGGAGATGGAGCGGGTAGAAAATGCGATAACCAGAGCTAAACTCCCCAGAGAGGTTAAAAGCAGTCGCACGCTGATCCTAGAAGCGTATATGGATGGATTCAAACGATTGCTCTTCCCCTCATTAGAACGAGAGGTACATGCTCTTATAAAAGAGCGTTCCGATACACAGGCGATTGCAACATTCGGTAAAAACCTCACACAGCTCCTCAGTGCTCCACCGGTGAGTAAACATGTTCTTCTCGGTGTTGATCCCGCGTATCGCAGTGGGTGTAAACTCGCTGTTGTGGATGAGAACGGCACCTATATCGATCATGCCGTGATCTATCCCACACCGCCGCAGAGTGACTATGTCAAGAGCGCGCAAACGATCAAAGCACTGGTAGAAAAATACCGCATTAGTGCCGCCGCAATCGGTAACGGTACAGGTTCGCGCGAAACACAAGAGTTTTTTGCGAAGTTAAATGTAGACGAGGGGCTGAATCTAAGCTATACCGTCGTCTCCGAAGCAGGGGCATCGGTCTACTCTGCCTCTAAAATCGCCCTAGAAGAGTATCCGAATCTCGATGTCACCATACGAGGAGCCATATCGATCGCTCAGCGGCTACGTGATCCGATGGCAGCACTGGTGAAGATCGATCCGAAGTCGTTAGGGGTAGGGCAATATCAGCATGATGTGAACCAAAAACAGTTGGAGAAAAAACTCCATGAGGTGACCGAAAATCTGGTCAATCGGATCGGTGTCGATCCTAACAGTGCCTCCGCATCGCTTCTCTCTTATGTTGCCGGAGTAGGGGCAAAACTCGCCAAGACGATCATCGCCCATCGTGAAACACACGGGGCGTTTAAAAGCAAACAAGAGTTCCTCAAAGTTAAAGGGCTGGGAGCCAAAGCGTATGAGCAGTGCGCAGGGTTTTTTCGTATTCGGGAGGGGAAAAGTGTGTTGGACAATACTGGAGTTCACCCTGAGAGTTATGAGGCCGCCAGAGTGCTGATGGATACCTACACCCTCTCTACTATCACCAAAGAGCAAATACCCCACATCGCACAAGAGCTGGGGATAGGGGAGGCAACTCTAAGCGACATCCTCACAGAACTGCGCAAGCCCGGATTTGACCCCAGAGAAGAGTTGCCTCCGATCGTGTTTCGAGCAGGTCTCACCGACATCAAAGAACTACGCCCCGGCACTATCGTCTCAGGTGTGGTGCGTAATATCGCTGATTTCGGTGCCTTCGTCGATATCGGTCTAAAAAATGATGGATTGATACATATCTCTCAGATGTCGGAAAAGAGGATCTCCCACCCGCTGGAAATACTCAGCGTTAATCAGCAACTTTCCCACATAAAGGTTCTGGAAGTGGACACCGAAAAGGGAAAAGTATCGCTTAGTTTAAAAGAATAACACGCTGATTTTTTTAGCACTGCTTATGATAACGTTTGACGCTGTATGGACAATTGTTTTAAGAGTGAAATCAATGTGTCGCTATCTTGCAATAAGCTATCGATTAATGCTTGAGTCAGCTCAGTGGATAGCGACTCTTTTTGTTTGATCATTCGGTTAACTAGATGATGTACTTGCTTATGGGCTTGTTCCATTTCGGAATATAAGGGGATCTCTCTATAGCGTTTCTCCCCATCAGTTTTCAGCCATTGTCCGAAATGGCACTCTTCGTAATCAAGAGAGGGCAAATCCAAACGTTCATTATGCATGAATTGGATAATTTTCTCTACCCACGCTTTATGTTCAACTTCAGCAAATAGTAAAGGAATATCGTCACGGCTAATACGAATCGCATTGGTCCATGTCTCATCAGGTTTCCACTGTTTTATCCACTCCATGAAATTCTCAGGGAGCATCGGTCTAGCAATTGCATAACCTTGAGCATTCATACATCCCAAGTTTAAAAGCATTTCACCGTGTTCACGACTCTCCACCCCCTCTGCAATCAAATGGCGTCTAAATGCGACCGATAGACCAACCACACCATCGAGTATCGCCAAATCGTCCGGGTCACCCAGCATCCCTTTGACGAAACTCTGATCAATCTTGAGTATTTTTGCAGGGAGCCGTTTGAGATAGGTTAGCGATGAATAACCGGTACCAAAATCATCCAGTGAAAAATGGATTCCGATTTTTCCGCATTCATGCATAATTTTTGAAATCCCATCAATGTCTTCAAGGGCACTCGTTTCTAAAATTTCAAACTCTAAATCCCCTTCTCGAATCTCAGGATAATGCTCCATCAATGTTTTTAAGTGAGAAACAAAATCTTCCTGCTGTAACTGTAATGCATCGACATTAACGCTGATTGAGAGTTGCAAGCCTGCACGTTTGAATACAGTGAGCTGTCGCATCGCCTCTTCAATCACCCAATATCCAACATCTACCGAAAGGATATGATCTTCGATCATGGGTAAAAAAGCTCTCGGTGCTAAAATCCCTTTTTCAGGATGATTCCAACGGATAAGTGCTTCAGCTCCGATAACCTCACCGGTTTTCATGTTGACTTTTGGCTGATAATAAAGCTGAAATTGATTATTTGTCAATGCTAACTCGATTGCCTCCAAGCTCTCATGATGCGTTCGAATCGTTCGATCTTGAACCGTATCAAAAATATGGTAGCGGTTTTTACCCGAAAGTTTAGCTTGATACATTGCCTGATCGGCTTGACGAAGAAGCTGATCAGGATCGATATCATTTCCTTCTTCAAAAAAACTAACACCCAAACTCGCAGAAACATTCATCGAAACACCATCAATCATAACCGTATGAGAAGTAACGGATAAGAGACGAATCAACATCGAAACACACTCTTCATGCTCTTTTAAATCAGGGAAAATTGCGACAAATTCATCTCCACCTAATCGGGCGATCGTATCACCGTTACGCAGTGTCTGTTTCATCCGTGAAGCGAGAGTCGATAGAAGTATATCCCCTACTTCGTGCCCATAAAGGTCATTTATCGCTTTAAACCCATCCAAATCAAGATAAACAACCGCAATCATTGTACGATTACGAGACGCCTGCATCATTGCCTGCTGAAGTCTATCAGAGAGTAAAATCCGGTTTGGCAACCCGGTGAGAGCATCGTAATGAGCGATATACTGAAGCTTTTGCTCCTGAGCTTTCGCTTCGGTGATATCTTTGGTACTAATGAGCAGTTTTTGCCGATCAGGCATCAATGCGATTGCCATATTGATCACAACATGCTTCCCATTTTTGACAATACAGGTTTTTTCAAAGTTTGTTAAAAAACCTTTTTTCATCACTGTCATAAGCGCATTAATAGCACGATCATGGTCTTCAGGGGCACTCAAACCGATGCATGATTTTGTCAAGAGCTCCCCTCTGGTGTACCCTGTCATCTCCAAATACGCTTCATTAAAATCCAAAAAATTTGATTCTAAATCCAATACAGCAATTCCATCCCGCGAAATATTGAAAATAGTTTCAAACTCCTCTTTTTGCTCTTGAAGCAATTTTTCGGCTAATTTTCGTTCTGTGATATTCCGTCCGACACTTAACACTCCGAGCAAATTACCACTCTCATCTTTCATGGGGGTTTTAGTCGTTTCCAAAAATTCAATATGACCATCAGAAAAAGTGACCTCTTCTTCATTTACATTAGTGCTATTTGTTTCCATCACATTACGATCATGGTGTCTAAAAAAATCGGCCAATTCTTTAGACACAAAATCGTAATCGGTTTTTCCTACGATTTCTGATTCTTTGGCACCAAAAAGAGCTTCAAATCGAGGGTTACAGTTCAAATAAAGACCATCAGGAGTTTTCAGCCAAATAAGATCAGGGATTGTATTAATCAGCGTCTTTAAAAATCCTCTCTCATACTTTAGTCGAGTTTCACTCAATCTACGATCATGAACATTGGATAAAAGATTACTAAAAAGATCAAGCAAGGTTATTTCCAAATCACTGAAATGATGCTGTTTTTTAACCGAATCAAATCCGACAAATCCCACACAAATATTTTGATTAATCAAAGGCAATGTGATTAAATTTTGGATATTTTGAGACATTAAGATACTTTTCACGCTCCCCTCTTCGAGCAGCGATACATTATCGATTATTATCGATTTACCTTGAGAATGAGTTACAAACCAGCCCGGAATCGTATCCAACGGCAAATCCTGCAAATGGTCGATTTCAGGAGAGATCCCTTCCTTGCACCATTCATAGGTATTCGAAGTCGTTTGTGCATCAACATCGTAATCAAAAATATAGGCACGGTCTGCTTTAACGAAAATCGCCATTTTTTCAATTGCACTCTCAATAGCGCTATCGATCTCATCAAGAGGGAGGTTGACAAACGAGTTGGCAAGTTCAAGCAATAATTGTTGGTATTTTGCCTGATCGTTTAATTTTGTTTCGATCATTTTTTGATCACTTAAAAGTTTCTCATGCTCTTTCATTTCATGCACGAGTTCAAGAGTATTCGAAGTAAGAGTTCTGTAAATGGACAAAATAATATCTATCAGCATTCGGGTCGAACCGCTCATCTGTTCATTCGCACGAATTTTTGCCTCATCAATGCTCAACCCCTCTCGCAAAGCGAAAACGATATATGCCATGTGACGATCCGTTTCGAGTATATGAGATGCCAACCATCTAGCAAGATATTCGAGTGCTTCTTTAGCTAACTCAATCAGGGGCTTATTTTTTTGCTCCTCTTTAAACTTCATAGCTACCGTAACAAACTGCTGATGAACATTTTGATGCTCACTGTCCAAAGGGTCATACGGAAGATATTGATGCCAAATTACCTCTTCGGTTTGAAAATGATACAGAGTATAGTCGGTCAATTCATCAAATATTGCATTAAGTGCCTCAGAGTCTGCGTTAAACGCCACATTGGTTGCCAAATCGTTTAAAATTTTGACAAGCTTACGGTGTTGATCGTCAATAGTTGATAAGCCGGTTGCAAAATGTTCATTCCATGGAAAAATATCTATATTAAACATCTCTTTACTTCGTATTATTTTTATTCTATCTTCTAGATTATCATAGCGCAATCCAAATCAGGTGTCGATAAAAAATAGGCTTATTCTCTTCTAATCGCGGACACTTTCTTTAACCACTCCATCTTCCACCCGCAAAATTCGATCAAATAGAGGAAGCATTCGTTCATCATGAGTAACGACAATAATCGCGACATCGTGTTCATGTGCCAGCGAGCGAAGCAGCTCCATCACCGACAACGCCCGCTGCGAATCAAGTGCGGCGGTGGGTTCATCCGCGAGGATGATGCGAGGATTGTTGGATAAAGAGCGTGCAATCGCCACCCTCTGACTCTGCCCTCCTGAAAGCTCTGAGGGCATTTTTTCGAGTTTATCCCCTACCCCGAGATATTCGAGTAATTCGGCTGCTTTCGTATTAGCTTCACTCACCCCTACCCCATTCATTTGTGGAACCAAAGTGACGTTTTCACGGACATTCAAAAACGGTATCAGATTGTGCGATTGAAAAATAAACCCTATCTTCTCACGTCGAATTTTCCTCGTATCGGGTATCGTCCACCCACCATCATAAACACATTTTCCGCTAAGTGTCAACTTCCCCCCACTGGGTTCTGTGATACAGCCGATCATCGTGATCAGCGTTGTTTTTCCTGATCCGCTGGGTCCTAACAAAGCTACCGTTTCCCCTGAGTAGATTTCAAAATCAGCTTTTTTGATTGCCTCGACAGCACTATCTCCGCTCCCATAAGTTTTTTCGATCCCTTCACATTTAATGACACTGTGCTTCATTTAGCCCCCTATCGCGCTAGAAGGATCAACCCGCAAAGCAGTTCGAATCCCTGAAATAGATGCCAAAATACTGACAATCATAACCACCACAAACAGTTTCATCGCATCTTGCGCTACGAGAATAATCGTTTTGGGGAAAATATCGGCACTGGCATGGGCAAAAAGATTCCCTGCAATAAAGGCGATTAACCCTAACAATACCGACTGTTGCCCTATCATCTTCGTAATGGTAAAGTTGGAAGCACCGATAAGTTTCAAAATCGCAATCTCCTTGATTTTATTGATCGTCATAGTGTAAATAATTAAAGAGATAATGACCGACGAGACAATGAGCAAAATCACCGTAAACATTCCAATCTGTTTCGCGGAACGCTCTATCAAATTTTTAGTGAGAATACCCTCTTGTTCCGCCTGCGTAAATACCTGCTGATGCTTCCACCGCTCAATTTCAGCGGAGAGCTTTTGAGGATCGGTTCCGTTATGGAGTTTCACTCCAAAAGCATTGACTGTTGCACTCGAAGGGTTCTCCGCCCCGCGTGAACGATCGTTCCGTATCTGTTCGTTGCTAAACAAAAATTGAAGTTCTTGGGCTTCTTTTAAATCCATGTAGATCATTGGATCGCCACCGGATGAAACCGCTTTATGAGTCAGTCCCACTACGGTGTATTCATCTCGTCCCAAAGTAATTTTATCCCAGAGTTCAAATCCTGATTTAGTATCGACGATAATCTCTTTGGCAGGGATATGAATCAAACGTCCTGCATAGAGTCGAAACGGTTGAAATCCGCTCAAAGCATCATATCCCAGCGCATACAATCGAATCGGTTTTTTTTTCCCGGTGATTTGAATACTTTGAAACGTTAAAGGATGAACCTCTTTTACCCCAGCGAGCGTTTTAAGCGAATATTTGAGATCTTCGTGGAGGCGTGAGTTTTCAGCAAAAGGGCCCAATGTATCTTTCTGAACCACCCATACATCAGGGGCGATGTCGTTTGGGACGATCATCGCATCGTGAGCCATCCCGCGATAGACGCCGATCATGATCAAAACCACCCCTATCAGCATCCCCACTCCGAATGCTGTGGTAATAAATTTCCCCAACGAATGGGCAATATCCCTCTGTGCGAGGTTGATCATCGCTTATCTCCGAGAGAATCCATGATATGAATAGATGCTTCAGCCTGTTCCCCTAGATAAAGTTCAGAGGGGAGTTGTTTGAAAGTGAGGTACACAATCCTCTCTTCGGTAACACGGTCACTTTCACTTCCGATTCGAGCCACCTGTGCTTCAAAGGTTTGATCAGGATAGGAGCGAAGTGAAACAGTCGCTTTTTGAGAAACTTTTATTTTTCTGCTCTGACGCTCATCGACATACAGTTTCACCCAGTAGGTTTTAGGATTCACCAGACGAAATACAGCGGAACCGGCACTGATGGTACTTCCTACTTCTCCGTTTTTGGAGATGACTTTCGCATTGAAGGGTGAGCGCAAAGAGAGATCATCGATTTTGAGCCGTTGAGCTGCCGCTGCTGCTCCTGATTTTTCTACATCCAGCGTCAGCAATTTTATATTTTCGTGTCCGCTTTCCAGTTGAGCCGAAGCACTTTGCGCTGATGCATAGGCACTGTCATATTCGGCTTGCGTTACAAATCCCCCTTTGAGTAGTTCTCTGTATCTCTCTAATGTCTGATCGGCAAGGTGCGCTTTCGCTTTCAAATCTTTTAGTGCGGCTTTTGCGGCAGAGAGTTGAGAGCGACTTTTCGCGATGGAGGCTTCCCCCTCATGAAGCGCAGCGGACAACTCTGATGGTTCCATTACCGCCAAAAGTTGACCTGCATGTACCATGTCCCCCTCATCCGCATAAAGATTTTGAATTTTTACTGTCGTTTTTGGGGCAAGAATAACAATCTCTTCGGCTTCGAGCGTTCCGGTTCCGAATACGGTACTATTGGTTTCAATAGTGCTTTTCTCTACTGTAGGTACAGGTACTTCAGAAACCCAAAACATTTTTTTCAACACGATGGCACCGAGTATAAGAACGATCAACCCTATTATGATTTTTTTATCGGCAAATTTCATCGATGCATCCTTTGTTTAATAATCTCTCTATCCGTGCAAAACGGGCGATTTTAGTGAGTTTAGCCCCTGATAAGCCGATTTTCGCAGTATCTAAAGCATTTTGAGCTTCCAAAACGTCAACATAGGTCGCTAATCCTTGGGTATATCGACCCTCCATTAAATGGAGAGTTTGCTCTAAAGCGTCAATAAGCCCCTCTTTCGCTTCTATACTTTGGAGTGCCTGCTCATAGTCGCTTGCAGTATTAAAGAGCTCCTCAAACAATTGTTTTTTAGTATTTTCATACTCTTGTTGCGCTATTTGAACACTCAAAGCACTTTTTTGCATTTGAGCATCGAGATATCCCCCATCAAACAGTGGTAAATTCCCTTTTAGCCCTACGTAGCTGCTATCGTATGATGAGAGTGAGCGATCGACACCGTATCCCGCAACTGCCGATAAGGTCCCATACCTTTGTGTTTTAGAAACATTGTAGTTCGTCCCTGCTTGAGCCAAAGCCGCTTCTAATCTTTTTAATTCTGGATTTTTTTGGTGAAGTTCTTGTTGCATCGACTCGATCGATGGAATCTTCTTCTCTTCCACTGCACGATCGAGTTCGTTCCCATCAATCGACTCAACCCTCTTACCGATCAAATGTTCAAGGGCATAAAGGCTTTTACGATATTCAGCACGCTTTGAGTGTAAAAGATCTTGAGCCTCCAGCCACGACGCTTTAAAACGTGATTCATCTGCTTGAGTTTTTAGACCGTTTTGACGCATATGAAGTGCTTTTTGATACAATTTTTCATAATAACGAGAGGTAGCTTCGGCTGTTTGTGAGAGACGATTCAAATAGGCTGCTGTATAGTAGTTTAGCACTACACGCTCAATCATGACTTCCTGATGATATCGGCTTTGTTCTTTTGTCCCTAAAGATGCTTCCCTAGAAGCTTTAAGACGCTCTTGCGTACGTCCGAAATCATACACCGTATAAGATGCACTGATATCGGCGTGAATCGCGTCGTCATGCCGTGTTGAAAAAACACCGGCTGATGGCATCACAAAGGTTTTACTAGGATAATACTCCGCATTCAATTCGATATGCGGATAGAGATCGGAGCGCGTACTTTGTACCTCTTTACCTGATATAGCATGATTTAAACGGGCAATTTCTACCTCTGGATGGCTCTTCAACGCCGATTGTATAGCTTCTTCGAGAGTGATCGCACAGAGGTTAGTGACTACAATATTGATGAGTGCTAGTGCAGGGAATATAAATCGCATTAATCTCCTTATTTATTGAAATACTACCATAAAGTAGAAGTTGTATTGTAAATCAAAAATTAAGACAAAACTTTAATCAAAACAGAGAGTTTATCCCAACCGCCGCCTGAAAACTCAACCTCATTGGATTAATAGTACGTTTTAGACATAAAACATTATTTTTCAAACAAACGTAACAATATCGCGTAATAAACTAACTTCTCCTGATTCTTGATTCAAAATCATAAACTATGCACTCTAAAATACTGAAAAGATGCGTCTAATATGCAATTATTCTCTCAAGTGTAACAACTAGGCGAAAAAGCTATTGACAAAGTTGTTACGTTTAATAATAAGCGTAACAACCATGCGCTATTTTTTAATATAAAAGCAATATATGAACTTATTTATTAA